>DASWNS010000596.1:0-3528 GCA_036399115.1 Pyrinomonadaceae bacterium
TTCGGCTTACGGTGTCGTGCGGCGTCTCGATGCGGGAGGTCGGCGTTCAAGTCGTGCGCGGCGGTGTCGCTCATGCGTGCGTGGCCTCTCTGGCTGTCAGGGTTTCGATGATGGCGGGCGTGATGTCTGCGAGCGTGCGGATGCGGCTGGCGGCCTCCCTCCGGCGCGCGCCCCAGAGAAGGGTCGGCACGAAGTTGCGCGTGTGGTTGCGTATGCTCAAGTCTTCGATGTTGCCGTGGTCGCTCGTGAGCAGGACGGTCGTGTCGGATAAGTCAACGCAGGCGATGACGGCGCGGACGAAGCGCGCGAGATTCTCTAAGACCGTGAGCGCGGCCTCCATGTCCTGCGCGTGGCCGACGCGATCTGTAATGAAATATTCGTAGAGCGTGAAGCGATGCGCGGCGACGAGCGCGGCCAACGCTGCGGCTGCCTGTTCGGGCGTGCGCGGCTCCACGTCGAAGCCCGCTTCGATGACCAGCCCGTTGGTGAAATCCTGATAGACTGCCTGCCCGCGCCGTAAATCTTCAAGTTCGCGAAAGCGCATGCCCGCCGCTTCGACGGCGACCGTCGTGGCCGATACCCAGCGCGGTCGCGTCTGGAAGAAGCGCGGCGTGTAAGCGTTGGCGAAAGTGTTCGGCTCGATTCCGGCGCGCCGGAGTTGGAGAAAGACGGAATGCTCGCGGATGATCTCGCGCATGGCTTCGTTGGGAAAGCCCTGCTTGTGATAGCCGAGCAGGGCGGGGGCGTTGATGCCCGTCAGGATCGTGGTCTGCCCGGACGCGCTCTGCGGGCGGCCTTCGACGCCGAGGCAGGCATCCGTGCGCACGAGTAGCCCGCCGCCGGGGAGTTCCGGTTCTTCGTCTGCGAAGATGGCGAGCGGCGCGGCTGTCTCGCGTAGTTGGTCGAGCGGATTATGCGCCCCGTGCGTGCCGATGCCGAGGCCGTCAACGAAGAGAAGTAGCGTGTGCATCGAGGGAGATAGTAGCACGCCCGCCAATTCCCGCCGCGCGCCGAATCTCTGTTATATTGAAAACTCGAAAGCCTTCAGACACGTTTCACACCCTTACGATTTTGTACTTTGAAACTGCCGTCAATAAATTTTTCCAAAGCTCTCCTGCCGGAGGAACGAATGACTTCTTTTAGAAAACTGTGCGCGCACGCGCTGACGCTCGTTGTTGCACTCACCCACGCTCCCGCGACATTGCATGCACAGGACGATAAGGCCGTGACGAAGAGCGCGCCGCAGGCCGTTGCGCCGCGTGCGCCGCAGCCCGTGCCCTATTTCTCCGAGCCTTCCATCTCGCCCGACCGCACGGAGATCGCGTTCGTCTCCGGCGGCGACATCTGGACTGTCCCGCTTGCGGGCGGCGAAGCGCGCCTGCTCGTCTCTCACCCCGCCACCGAAGCGCGCCCCGTCTATTCGCCCGACGGACGCCGCATCGCCTTCACTTCGAATCGCACGGGCAACGGAGACATCTACGTGCTCTCGTTCGACACGGGCGAACTCCGGCGCGTGACGTTCGACGATATGGGCGATCAACTCGATGCGTGGTCGCGCGACGGGCGCTGGCTCTACTTCTCTTCGATTAGCCGCGACATCTCCGGCATGAACGATATTTTTCGCGTCAGCCCCGAAGGCGGCACGCCCTTGCAGGTGAGCGCGGATCGCTACACGAACGAATTTTTCTCCGCGCCGTCGCCGGACAACTCCGCAATCGCGTTTACGGCGCGCGGCATCTCCTCCGGTCAATGGTGGCGCAAAGGCCGCAGCCACATTGACGAAGCGGAGATCTGGGTGCGGCATGAGGTGAACGGGGCGGGCGTCTCCGCGTCAACTTATCAACGCATCACTCCGGGCGGCGCGAAAGAGATGTGGCCGATGTGGGGCGCGGACGGCGACAATATCTTTTACGTCTCCGACCGGAGCGGTGCGCAGAACATCTGGCTGCGTCCCGCGCTCAGGCAGGCGCGAGACGGAGACGCGGCAGCCGCACGACAACTGACGAAGTTTACGGATGGGCGCGTGCTCTGGCCAAGCATCTCCACGGATGCACGCGTGATCGTCTTCGAGCGCAACTTCCGCATCTGGAAACTGGACACTTCGAACAATCAGGCGAGCGAGGTTCAGATCACACGGCGCGGCGCGGTGGCCGAACCGGGCGTCGAGCATCTGCGTCTGACGGATCGGATAGACGAATTCGCGCTCTCGCCCGACGGCAAGAAGGTGGCCTTCGTCGTGCGCGGCGAAGTGTTCGCCGCCTCCGCGTCCGACGGCGGCGACGCCGCGCGCATCACCGTCAACCCGGCGGACGAATCGCAGGTCGCCTGGTCGCACGACAGCCGCCGTCTCGTCTACGTCTCCAACCGCGACGGCACGCCACATCTCTTCATTTATGATTTCGGCACGAACGCCGAGACGCAGTTGACGCGCGCCGCCGAAGCCGATGCCACGCCGCGCTTCTCACCCGATGGGCGTCTGCTCGCCTTCGAGCGCGCGGGCAGGGAACTGCGCGTCTTGAACATGGAGACGAAAGCGGAGCGCGTGGTGGCGACGGGGAATTTCGAGAGGCCGCCGATCAATCCTGAGCGGCCTTTCGTGTGGTCGCCGGACAGCCGCTTCATCGCGTTCATGCCGGTCGCTTCGAAGTTGTTTCGCAATGTCTACGTCGTGCGCGCGGATGAGACGAGCGGGGCGGTTGTGCCCGTCGCCCAACCCGTCAGCTTTCTGGCGAACGTCTTCAGCAACACTGTGTCATGGAGTCCCGACGGCACGTTCATGCTGTTCGATACGGGACAGCGCACGGAGAATTTTCAGGTGGCGCGCGTCGATCTCATCCCGCGCACGCCCCGTTTCCGCGAAGACCAGTTTCGTGAACTCTTCCGCGAAGAGCCGCCGCGCAACTTAACGCCGCCGCAGCGCGAGACGAACCCGCCCGCGCCTTCGCCGACAGCAACGCCCACGCCCGCAGCCTCGCCGTCTCCCACCCCAAGCCCGTCGCCCGCAGCCTCGCCCGCCAACAGCAGCGCGGACGAGCGTAAGAAGCCGGGCGACAAAAAGACCGAGATCACTTTTGAAGGCATACGCCAGCGGCTCAGCCTGTTGCCCGTCGGCCTCGACGTGGGTTATCAGGCGATCAGTCCCGATGGCAAATGGGTCGTGCTGATTGCGAGCGCGGCGGGACAACAGAACCTCTACCTCTATTCGCTCGACGAACTCTCGCGCGAACCGGCGGTGCCGAAGCAGTTAACTTCCACGCCGGGCTTCAAAGGGCTGGCGCAGTTTTCGCCCGACGGCAAAGAGATCTTCTACATCGAGCAGGGACGCTTAAACGTCGTCACGCTCGAAGGCAAGACCCGCGCGCTCCCGGTCACGGCGGAGATGGACGTGGATTTTGCGCGCGAGAAGATGGAAGTTTTCCGGCAGGTCTGGTCGTATCTGCAAGAGCATTTCTACGACCCGAATTTTCATGGCGTGAACTGGAACGCAATGCGCGCCGACTACGAGCCGCGCATCGCGGGCGCACGCAC
>DASWNS010000597.1:0-6937 GCA_036399115.1 Pyrinomonadaceae bacterium
TCTCGCCCATCCTCATAGACGTATCCGGCAACGGTTATTCGATGACGGGTAGTACGGGCGGCGTGCGCTTCGACTTCAACGGCGACGGCGTGGAGGCAGGTCAGATATCGTGGACGGCAGCCGGTTCGGATGATGCCTGGCTCGTCCTCGACCGCAATAATAACGGCAGGATTGACAACGGGCGGGAACTCTTCGGCAATGCTACTGTGCAGCCTGTACCGCCTGCGGGAGAGGAACGGCACGGGTTCCTCGCACTCGCCGAATATGACAGAGGGGAGAATGGCGGCAACGGTGACTGGGCGATTGATAGCAGAGATGCCGTCTATTCAGCACTCAGGCTATGGCAGGACACGAACCACAACGGCATCTCTGAGCCGGGAGAACTGCACAGCCTCCCGTCATTGGATGTCGCCTCGATTGATCTCATTTACAAAGAGTCTAAGCGAGCCGATGAATATGGCAACGAGTTCAGGTATCGCGGGAAGGTGAGAGATGCGAAAGGTGCGAAGGTAAATCGCTGGGCTTGGGACGTGTTCCTCGTACCAGCGCCATGACCGCTCCTTGATCTATGTCAACAGCTTACCCCGCCCCTCAGTCTGTTTAACTGAGGGGCGGGTCCTTTTTAGACGCAGCCGTGATTTTGCCGGGAGCGAAAATGATCCGTCACGTCGTCCGCGCAGCAGGCACCGTTTGATCTGTCTGCCGGGCGGGGCTATAACTTTCTTTCCCGAAGCGCGTGACACACATGAAGCGTAACAGCATTATTTCTGCTCCTGTCGTTCTACTGCGCCCTGACGCCGTGACCAAAGCGGCTACGCCGACAGGCGCGCCGCCCCCCTTTGACGTAACACACTATGACGCGCAGGTCGAACCTGACATCACGAAGAAGACGGTTACGGGAAACGTTCTGATACGGATCATCGCACGCGCGGATAATCCGGCGACGGTCGAGTTCGACTGCGGCGACCTCTCGATAGATGCCGTGCGCGTGAACGGGGAGGAGCAAAAATTCCTGCGCCGGGAGGGTCGTTTAAATGTCACGTTGTCGCGTCCGGCGAAAGCTGCACGCCGCTGCTACGGTTCTCTTTACAGTGGAACAACCGGCAGGCGTTGCTATAAAATTTGAGCGATGCCGCGCTTGAACCTGCCTCTTATCGCCGACGCTGCACAGTACGAGTCTCATTTTAAAGACGGCGTGTGGCGAGAAGCCGCCGCCGCCATCTGCGCCCGGCATGGTCTTCCTCACAACGAGTTGCGGCGCGCGCCGCAGGGCGAAAACATCATCTTCTTTGGCGACGAAAGATTCGCTGTCAAAATTTTCGCCCCGTTTCGTGAAAGCTACGCGCGCGAGACAGCAGCCCTCGAATTCGCCCTCGACAAAATCGATATTAAGACGCCGGGGATTCTATACAAGGGGGAACTCGAAGGTTGGTCGTATCTCGTCTTGACGCGGCTCAAGGGGCTTCCGGCGACAGAGGTGTGGGCGGAGGTCGAATCGCACGAACGTCTCGAAATCGTCGCGCGTCTCGGGGCTGCGCTGAAAAGTCTGCACGGGCACGGCGCGCCGCTCTCTGCTCCCGCTCTCAATCGTGACTGGCGCGGGTTCATTGAGCGACAGGCTGAAACGTGCGTCGCGCGCCAGCGAGCCTGCGGCGCAAATGCCGGATGGTTGGAGAGGCTGCCCGCTTATGTTGCCGCGAGGCTTGAGTTACTACCGGCAGGGTATAAACCTGTGCTGCTTCATGGCGACGTTCATCTCGGCAACCTGCTGCTCGCGCGGAACAAAGGAGGCTGGGAGATCACGGGTCTGCTGGATTTCGGAGACTCGTTTTGCGGTTTTCACGAATACGATTTTGTCGCGCCCGGCGTCCTCATGCTGCAAGGAAACCGCGAATTACAGAGGGCATTTCTGCTCGCTTACGGTTATCGGGAATCGCACCTCGATATGAACCTGCGCGCCCGCCTGATGCTGCTGACCGTTCTCTACGAATGCAGCAATTTGCGTAAGTACGCTTTGCGTCTGAAGCCCGAATCCGTTCACTACACGCTCGACGAACTGGAAGCCGCGATCTGGACTTTCGCGGCAGAGTGATAACAGCGACGCAGGCGTGCCACGGCAGACCCGGTTCCGGAAAACCGGAAAGATTCCGCGCCCCTATGCTTCATAACGATCTCTGGTTCAGGGGAGGCGAGAGCGAAAGTTATCAGTTAAGAACTGACGAGATGTTTGTCATATCCGGCCTTGACCAACTCTTCATACGCCGACCAGACATCGTCCGGAATCTCCTGTCGAATCTGGTATCCCTTCTCCGGATACACTCTAATTCGCTGCAAATCCCCGACCATGATGCTGACCACTTCATCGCTCGATAACTCGCGGTTTGTATACTGCTCAAGATATTCTTCAAACGAGACTTGAGCCGAGGTGACGATGACCTCTTTTTCCGGCCACATCTTTCTGAACGTCGCGTAGCTTCTGCGCTCCATGTACGGCTTTTGCACGAGGATGAACTTTGCGGGGTCGAGCCTCTTCTCCGCCAGTAGTGCCTTTGTAAATATGATGTTCTCGCCCGTGTTCGTCGATCTGTTCTCGACCAGTATCCGCTCCTCCGGCACACCCATCCGCGCGGCGACCCGGGCAAACTGATCTGCTTCCGGTTCGCTCCACAAACCTTTGGTAATCGTCCCCAGCCCGCCTGAAAAGATGAGTAAAGGCGCCCAGCCTTCCAGAAACAACTGCGCGCCGCGCTCCGCCACCCGCAGGTCGTAACTACAGAGAACGAGGATCGCTTCCGCCCGTTCGAGTCGATGTCTCAGCCGGTGGTAGTGCCAGAGTCTCTCCGCCAACTCTCGTATGTGATTGTCCATCGCCCTCGAAGAAGCGCGTTCACTCGTTCGCCGAGTCCACACGCGTCTTCATCTCCTCGATCATCTCCTGCCAGTATCTACGGAGGAACGGCGGATTGTTCATGCTGTCGATCACGTATGAACGGTCTGCGCGCGACATATCCAGCACCGCCGAGATCATCTCTTCCTGATAGTAACCGGCTTCGGCCAGAGGGATGCCGTTCGGTTCGCGTATAAAGGAGGCGCCGCTGGAAGTCTGCTTCCCGTCAGGCGACTGGCCGATGGTGTTCGCCACGCAATGGAAGATTTTCGTGTTCGGCCCGACGGGCTGTTGCGCCCGCCCGGAGATGCGCTTCCAGGCCACCGCTTCGATCTCATCCGAACTGCACGACGGCTGAAAGAGCACCTGCGCCCCCGCCATCGCAGGCAGACGGTACAACTCCGGGTGCCGCCCGTCGCGGCAGATCACCATCGTGCAGAGAATCCCGTCTATCTCGAACAGCGATAACTTGTTGCCGCCCCGACAATACTTCTTCTCGTCGCGTCCCGCCGTATTGATCTTGGCATACTCATGCACAATCGCGCCCTTCGGATCGATAACGTGCATGAGATTCAGGAAACGGTCGGGGGTCTTTTTGATGGTTCCCACGATGACCCACAGGTCAGCCGCCGCCGCTGCCGCGCGAGCGCGTTCCAACGCTTCCTCGACGACCTTCGGTTGAAGCTCTACGACGTAAGGAAAGTAATAGCTCGTCAAATTCGCTTCGGGAAAAAGTACGACGCGCGCCCCGGACTCGGCGGCGGCCTGTACATAGTGTTCCGTTCTTTCAACGTTGTACTCGATGCTTTGCGCCCAGTGCATCTGCACGCAGGCTACGTTCAGAGTGCCGGGACTGTGTTTAGACATAATCTCTCATTCTCCTTGCCGCAATAAACCTCTTTGCCGACGCCGGGACGCGAGGCCGCCCCACTCCTGCCTATAATCCGGAACATCTTTCCTCCAGAGACTTTCAAGGCCAAGCTCGAACGCGCCGCAATGACCTGTCGCCCGGGCGACGGCTCCGCTGCGGCAACGGCGGAGCGTCCGGCTGATGTTTGAAGGGGAAATTAGCGAACGCCTAAAAGAATCTCAAGGGTCAGTTGGTCAAGCCGTTCGTAGGGCAGGCGTTTCCCTGCGAGCGCGCTGCGGTCGAAGGCGTGTGCGTCGAGGCGCGCGTGCCGTTCTTTGTCGAAGCTCCCGGTCGCAGGGATACCGGAGACGCCTTCGTTGATCTCCGCAAGCAGCGACTGGATTTCCGCGTCCTCGTTCCAGCGGCGCGCTTTATCTTTCAGGATGAGATAGGTGCGCATGCTGCCGCGCGCGAAGTCTCTAACCCCGTCGTAGTCTTCGGTGCGGTAGGCGTGAGAGTCGAAATGTCTCATCCCTTCGTAGCCGACATCCTCCAGAAACTTGACGAGGTAGAACGCCTGTCGCGGGCTGGCGGAACCGAAGCGGAAATCCTGATCGTAACGACCCGGTATCTGGTCGTTCAGGTCGATGTGAAAGAGTTTGCCCGCTTCCCACGCCTGCGCGACGGCGTGTGTGACGTTCAAGCCCGCCATCGTCTCGTGCGCAAACTCCGGATTGACGCCGACCATCTCTGCATGATCGAGCGTCGGGATGAGCGCGAGATACGCGCCCGTCGTCGGGAAGTAGATGTCGCCGCGCGGTTCGTTGGGTTTGGCTTCGAGCGCAAACTTGTAACCGTAGCCCTGCGAGATGGAATACTCACACAGGTAGTTGAGCGCCGCGCGGAAACGCTTCACGGCGTCGGCAGGATTGCGGCACGCGTCCGTCTCCGTGCCCTCGCGCCCGCCCCACAGCACGAACACCTGCGCGCCAAACTCTGCGCCCAAATCCATCGCGCGACACGTCTTCTGCAAAGCGTAGGCGCGCACCGCCGCGTCGTTCGCCGTGAACGCGCCGTCGCGGAAGGCTGCGTCGTAAAAGAGGTTGACGGTTGCCATCGGCACTTTCAGCCCGTGCGTCTCGCAGGCCGCGCGAAACTCCGAGACGATCCGGTCGCGCTCGTGCGCGTCGGCGTCAATCGGCACGAGATCGTTGTCGTGAAAGTTGACGCCGTAAGCTCCGGTTTCGGCGAGCAGGCGCACGGCGTCAACGGGCGCGAGCGTCTCGCGTACGGCGTCGCCGAAAGGGTCGCGCCCGCGATTCCCGACCGTCCACAGTCCGAAGGTGAACTTATGTTCCGGGCGCGGCGTGTATGTATCTTGGCTCATTATTCCCACCTTATCATCTCAGTAAATTTGGATGGCTCGATCAAGCGAAGGCTGAACTTTACAACACATCGCGCAGCGCCGGGTAGATGGCTCGATAGACGCCGTATCGTTCGTTCATTAAACTCACACGCGCCGCGTCAGGCTCAACCCGCGCACGCACGCGCACGGTCGCCTCGCACGCCTCGTCAACGGAAGACCACGCGCCGCCGCCCACACCTGCGAGCAACGCCGCGCCGTAGGCCGCGCCTTCTTCCGCTTCGACCAACTCAATCGTCTGCCCGTAGACATCGGCCTGAATCTGCCGCCACAGGGCGGAACGCGCGCCGCCGCCGCCGAGTTTGATTCCACGGACGGGCACGTTCATCTCCGCGAAAATAGTTAGCGTGTCGCGCAGGGAGAAGGCGACGCCTTCGAGTATGGCGCGGATGATGTGCGCGCGTGTGTGGTTCATCGTCAGACCGACGAGCGCGGCGCGCGCCTGCGGGTCGAGGTGCGGCGTGCGCTCGCCCATCAGATACGGAGTCCAGAGCACGCCGTCGGCTCCCGGCGGCGCACCGTCTGCCTCCTCGCTCAATATCTCGTAAGCGTCGCGCCCGTCGCCCGCCGACGCTCCTGCTGCGCCCGTGCCGAAGCGGTCGCGAAACCAGCGCAGGCTGAGTCCAGCCGCCTGCGTCACGCCCATCACATGCCAGCGTCCGGGGATGGCGTGACAGAAGGTGTGCACACGTCCCTTGAGGTCAAGCGCGGGTCGGTCAGTCGCGGCGAAGACTACGCCGGACGTGCCGATGGTCGCACTGACCGAACCGGGGCGCACCACTCCCAAGCCCACTGCCCCCGCCGCCTGATCGCCCGCGCCCGCCACGACGGGCGTGCCCGCGCGCAACCCCGTCGCCGCCGCCCCTGCCGCAGACACGCGCCCGCACACTTCCGGCGATTCGTAGACGGCGGGCAGCAGGCTCCGCTCCATGCCCGTGCGTTCGAGTATTTCGTTCGACCACGCGCGCTCCCCGACGGCGAAGAGCAGCGTTCCCGAAGCATCGGCCACGTCCGTCGCGCGTTCGCCCGTCAGGCGCAGCCGCACGTAATCCTTCGGCAGCAGCACCGTCCGCACGCGCTCCCAAAGATGCGGCTCGCGTTCGCGCACCCAGAGCATTTTGGGGAGCGTGAAATTAGCGAGCGCGGGGTTTAAGACGAGTTCGATGAGACGCGTCTCTCCAATCTGCGACGTGAGCGCGCGACACTGTTCACCTGTGCGCACGTCGCACCAGATGATCGAGGGGCGCAACACTTCATCGCGTTCGTCGAGCAGCGTCGCGCCGTGCATCTGACCCGATAGACCGACGCACTCGATCTCGTCCGCGCGCACTTCGCCGCACGCGAGCACCGCGCGCACGGCTTCGCCCGCCGCGCGCCACCAGTCGCGCGCGTCCTGTTCAGCCCAGCCCGTCTGCGGCGAAACGAACGGCGCGTGCTCGCTTGTCGCCGCAGCCGCGACGCGTCCCGTCTCGTCAACGACGACGGCGCGCGTGCCGCCCGTACCTACATCTATTCCCAGCAGTTTCATCTCGACTATTTACTTACGCAAAGGCTCTTGACTCAAGCTCTGGCCGTGCGCCGTTGCAACATCTGATCGGCGATGACGCCGATGAGGATCACGCCGCCCATCACGGCGAAGTTGAGCGAGGAGGGGATGCCGAGCAGGTTGACGAGATTCTGCAAGACTTGCAGGAGCGCGGTGCCGAGCAGGATGCCGATGATCGAACCTTCGCCGCCGCGCAGGGAGCAGCCGCCGAGAACCGCCGCCGCAATGCCG
>DASWNS010000598.1:0-11586 GCA_036399115.1 Pyrinomonadaceae bacterium
CGCGTTGAAGACCAGATTCCCGGACTCGTAATAGACGCGTTCATAGTTGACCCCGCCGATTGTTGCCGGACCATAGCCGAGCGTCGAACCGCCGGAGAACTGCCCGCTGATGCTGACGGTCTGACCGGCGGTGCAGGGAAAACAGATCGCCCACCCGCCGCCGCCGTCGCCATGCCCATAACCGACGTTTGAGATGGCGAACCCCTGCGCAGGATTCCCGAACGAGAACGTGGGACCGCTCGGAGCTGGTCCCGGCCTGTGCAGGAAGCCGCTCGTGATGACGATCCCGTCGGCGCGCGCAGGCGCGGGAAGCACGAAGAGGAGCAGGAAGAAAAAGAAGAGGACGGATGAGCTGACGGTTCTGACGGCGAGGACGCGCATGGTGTGACCTTTCCTTGAGATGTTAGAGACGCTGGAGACGGCGGGAATTATCCGGCGGCAACTCCCGAGACAAGTTTTTCGCGGTTCGAGGCACAGTCTGTCCGAGGTTCAAACGCTTGTCAAGGTTATTTCGGCTTTATGCGGAGGCGCAATGCGAACGCGTCGCAGCTAGTGTTCGATGCGGACGCTTGTGCCCACCGGCACGGCGTCGAAGAGTTCTTTGATGTCCGGGTTGGCGAGCGCGACGCAGCCCCAGGTCCAGTCGCCTTCGGTGCCGCCGCCGTGTATGAAGATCTCGCCGCCAAGCGCGGTGTCCCACGGCGGACGCCGCTTGTTCTGTATCGCGCGCACAATGGCATTGCGCTCTGCGCGCGTGATGAGTTTGTCGCGCAGGCCGCGTTCGGCGTCTTCAATGTTCGGATAGCTCAGGCCGAGCGAGAGATAAAAATTGCTGCGCGCGTTTTTGACGCAGACGTAGAAGTCGCCTTCCGGCGTCGCGCGGTCGCCCTGCCTCTGTTTATCGTCAGACGGGTTTGCGCCGAGCGCGATGCGATAGGTGCGTACGACGCGCCCGTCCGAATAGAGAGAGAGTTGACGCGCGCTTTTAGCGACGACGATTTTCGGATTGACGAGCGGAAGTTTGAGCGGCGACTGCTGCGACGAGGGCGACAACGCGAACGGAGCGGTCGCAGGCGCACTCTCCTCTGCGCGCGCCTCGACCCGTTTCGTCTCCGCGTCTGAATGAATTTCAGCTTGCATCAGATTTTCGTGCGCGCCGCTCGCATGATTCAAGGTTGCGCCCGACAGGAGCAGGAGACTCACTGCGACGAGCGTTGCTATCGCGGTAACAATAACTTTCGACATCTTTCAGCCTCGAACGCAAAACGCGCTTCAACGTGTCAACAACCGCCAGTTGTTCGTCGGCTCCGCCGGGACGCGCCGCTCGCGTTCAACCCAATCAATGATCAACTCGCGTATCTCCGTGCTTGAGCGATAGAGTTCGGGCGCGCCCTTGTACATCGTGTAGCCGCCGCCGCCGTTGACGCGATAGTTGTTGGTGGCGAGTCGCAGTTTCTGCGCGGGGTTGAGCGGCTGCCCGCGAAAGCGCAGATTCTGGACGCGCGCGCCGTGCGGTTTCGTCAGATCGAGATCGTAGGTGACGCCCTCCGCGATGTCGAAATTGTAGGCGGGAATTTTTTCGTCCACGAGTTCGGCGGGCGTGCGTCCCGCTTCATAGGCGCGAAAAAATTTCGCGGAGTGTTCGAGCGCGTCCTTCAACTGCGCGCCCGTCACTTCGAGTACGACGAGCGTGTTCTCGTAAATATAGAGTCCCGCGATGTCGCGCACCGTCACCGCGCCGCGAGGCAGGCGCGCACGCGGGTTGAAACTCGCCACCATCGAAACGTCCGCCTTGCCTACGTCCAACTGCACGCGCTGGACTAAATCCAGAATCGCCGTGTCGCGAAAAAGCGATCCCTCGGCGGTCAACTCCTGCGGCGATTCGCCGATGACGCGCGCGAGCCAGTTCTGCGTCTCCAGATCATAAGGCGCGGAGAGTTTTGCGATCTCCTCGTCCGTCTCCGTCCGCTCGTTAACGGCGATGGTGCGCGCCGACTTCGCCGCGACGCGCCAACGCCCGCGCCCGTCCCTTTCCAGATACACGTCCGCGCGCGCCAAGTGCCGCCCCCAGGAGTTCGCCTGCGTGAGCAGCGTGTCGCCGATGACGACGGACGGCACCTCGCGGTGCGTGTGTCCCATCAGGATGAGATCAATGCCCGCCACGCCCTTCGCAAGTCGCACCGCGACATTCTCGTTCGTCACCTGACCGGGGCTGACTTCGCCCGTGCGCAAGTCCTCTTCCAGCCCCATGTGCATGGCGACGACGACGAGATCGACGCGCTCTTTCTCGCGCAGGACGCCGACCCACTTGCGCGCTTCCACGAGCGGCTCACGAAACTCAAGCCCCTCGAAGTTCTCCCTGTTCTCCCAGAAGGGCACGCCCGGCGTCGTCAAACCGATGACGCCGACGCGCACGCCGTTGAGTTCCTTGACGAGATAGGGCTGGTAGTAAGTCTCGTTTGTGCCGCGCTTGTAAGTGTTGGCGGAGAGCCACGGGAAACTCGCCTCGCGCCGCGCCTTCTCCAGCACGCGGAGGCCGAAGTTGTACTCGTGATTGCCTACGGCGAGCGCGTCGAATTTGAGCGCGCTCATCGTGAGCATCATCGGGTCGGGCGGCGTGTTGTTCCGCTTGTTGTGAAAATACTGGAGCGGCGTGCCCTGAATCGTGTCGCCCGAATCGAGGAGCAGCGTGCCTGCGGGGTTCTCTCTGCGCGCCGCTTTGATGAGCGTCGCCACCTTCGCCAGCCCGCGCGCGTCCGGCTTGTTCGTGTAGTAATCAATGGGCAGGATGTTGCCGTGCAAGTCCGTCGTTGACAGGACGGTGATCCACGCGCGCCGCCCTGCTCCCGCCTGCGACTGCGAAGCCGCAGGACTAAATGCCCCACACAGCACCACCAGCAACACGACGCTTCGCAGCAACTTTTTCATCTCAAAAACTTTTCTCATTGCTCCCTGTTTCCTGTGCCTCTCTGCGCCTCCGGCGTGAGATAGATTTTCGCCCCGGAGACGCGCAGACGCAAAGAAGAAAAGACCCTCCCGGTTAACTTCATAAACTCCGACCGCGCTTATCTAACTTCGTAGACTTCGACCGCGCTCAGGCCGTTGACGAATCCTTCATAAACTTTCCGGCCACGCGTGCGCGCTTCCGACATCTTCTCACGATTCTCGAAATAGGTGCGCCCGCGTTGGAGGATGACGTAGGCGGGGCGTCGCGTCTCCACGAATTTGAAGGCGGGGTCGGAGAGCACGCGCGAGTTGAGATCGGCGCGATTGAACCTTTGCAGGTAGTGGCGCACGACGCCGGGCGTCTCGTGCACGATGGTCGCGCCGGGCGGCGCGTGGTCTGCGACATAGTTGATCGCTTCGCGCAGGCCGTCGTCGTAAAACTCGTCGTGCGGGAAGAAGTAGCCCGCGCGCCCGAAGCCCAACGCGTTCGTATAAGTCGCGTAGTGCGGCGCGGCGGCGTAGGCCACCCACGCGGGCAGCGCGATGAAGCAGAGGAAGACGACGGCGCGCACGATTCGCAGCGGCGCAAAACTGCCGGGGCGTTCAACGCCTGCGCGCTGCGGTGCGTCGAGACGCTGTAACAGCCACATGATGCCGACCGCCGCGAGCATGTAGACGAACGGCAGGAGCGAGAGCGCGTAGCGCAACCACTTCGCGCCCGCGACGGAGTAGGGCACGATCCAGAGAATGAACATCAACAGGAGAAACGCTTCGCCCGGTCGCTTGTAGCGGCGGGCGCAGGCGACGAGTCCGGCGACGAGTGCGAAGAGCAGCGGGAGCGGCGTCTTGATGGCGAGGAAGAGCAGGTAAAAATAGAAGGGCGTGCCGAAGGGCGTGCTCGACATCTGATTCGTGTAGAGCGTGTCGCCCATCAAATAGCCGTGATGCGTGAGCAGTCCCTCGCTCGAATAGGCGGTCAGGTAGTGCCACGCCTGCGGCAGCAGCACGGCGGGGTTGGCGATGAGAAACGTGAGGATGACGAGGGGGTAGAAGATCAAAGGCGTGCGCCCGCGCGGTTCGCCGGGTTCGCGTTCGCGCTGCGCGAAGAAGTGGTGATAGAGCATGTTCAGCCCGAAGTAGTGGGGGAAATATTTCGACGCGAGCATCAGCCCGAACGCGACCGCAGAGGCTAAGTAAAATCTCTTCTTCGCACGCGGTTCGTAGCCGCTCGTCTGTTTGGCGCGCAGGTAAAAATAGAAGGCGAAGAGCATGAAGAAGACCAGAAGCGTGTCTTCTTTGGCGATGCGGTTGTGGGTGATCGCGTTGACGCCGAACGCCCAGAGGAGCGCGGCAAGGAGTCCGGTGCGTTTGCCGAAGAAGGTCGCGGTTAAGAGGTAGAGCGGAAAGACCGTGAGCGCGCCGGAGAGCACGTTGGGGAGACGCACCGCCGTCTCTTCGCTGATCTGTCGCGCCGCGCCCGCCGTCGCGTTCCAGCTTTCCGACGCCCGGAGCGAGATGAAGATGAGCGTCTTCATCAGCATCGGGTGTTCGGCGTTCGGCGTGATGTCGCCGCGTGCATAGGCGCGCGCGGCTTCGAGTTTATTGATCTCGTCTTCGGCGAAACCGAGTTCGGAGATGCCCTGCACGCGCAAGGCCAGCCCGAACAACATGAGGAGGACGAGGACGAGCGCGACGCCGCGTTCGAGCACGCCCGCATGCTCGCCGCGCCCCTGCGTTGCGGCGTGCGAAGCGTCGCCGCCGCCCGCCCTCTCTTCGGGAGTTAATTCGAGAGTTCGTTCCAACTAAAACTCCAGACACGAAACGCTCTAGCGAGGCGCGATGAGTTCCTCTTCGTCGATCACATTGCTGTTGTTACTGCTGCCGCCGTCCTTGTGCTCGATGCCCGCCGACGCCTCTTCTGCGCGGCTGCGCCCGGTTTCGCTCCCGGCGGCGGTGGCAGCGAGGGCGGCTGCTTCCTGCGCTTCGCGCGCCATGCTGCGCAGAGACAGCCCGCGCCTGACGAGGACTGCGACGCCGATGGCCGTCCAGACGATGACGCGCGCTTTGCGCACGATGGCGAGCGTGACGCCTACGGTCGTCCCGAATTTCAAGACTTTGGTAAACAGCCCCGTCCCGGCTTCGTCCACGCCGACACGCATCGGCACGAATTTGAAGATCACGTTGATCACGCGGTTGACGGATTCGAGGACGAAGGCCGCGAGCGCGAGTTCGCCAAAAGCGGGAGGAGTTTCGAGTATGAAGTAGAGCGTGGCGTAGACCTCGGCCACGCCCGCGAGGTGAAAGCAGGCTTCGAGCGAGAGGATCGAGAGAAAGCGCGAACGGTTGCGTTCGTAAAAGCCGTAGATGCGGTCTTCGACGGCGCGGAAACGCTCCTGTCGCGCGTCTACGAAACGGCGCGCGATGCCGCGTGCGTGCAGCATGGCGAGCGCGCCGCTCAAAAATCGCCAACGCTGCCGCACCATCAAATAACCGATGAGGATGAAGACCACAACCACCGCGAGCGTCGCGTAGCTGGCGAAGCGGAGTTTCGAGTTCAGTGGGAAACTGAGGAGCAAGGCCGCCGTGCCCGCGAAGATGAAGAGCGCGACCGAGAGCATGTAGAAGAGATTTTCGACGGCGAGCGCGGAGATGGCTGCGACGATGGGCACGCGGTCGCGCACGAAGGCCGCCTTCGCCGGTTCGCTCACGATCATGCCGAAGGGCGTCAAACTTCCGAGCGCGTCGCCCGCGACGTAGGCTTTGAGCGCGTCGCGCAGGCGCAGGCGCACGTCACCTTCGAAGCAGCGCGTCCAGGAGGCGGCGCGCACGAGCGGGCGCACGGCGGAGATGGCGAGGACGACGATAAAGCCCGCGCCGAGTTGCGTGATGTTCGCCCAGATGCTCTGCGGTCCGGCCTTCCACACGTAGTAGGCGAAGAGCAGCGTGCCGCCGATGGCGAAGATGATGCCCGCCGGGGCAAATTTGCCCGACGCGCTCCGCCGCGCTTCGCCCCCCATCGCCTCCTGCGTGCTCTTGCTCATTCCATCATGCCCTGCCGGAAGAGATCGCCGCTCCCGCCCGAAGTTCGTCGTCAATAATAAGCGTCTGCAAGATACGTTATTGCGTCGCCAGTCTCAACTGCCGCACTCACACGCCGCCGCGCCCGACGCGCTTCTCCCACACAGCAACTCCCGCGCCACCCTCCGCCCGCGCGCCGCCAACGCCGCGAAACACGCGCCGCAGCCCGCCCGCCACAAACCGCGCCCGCGCGCCCGTGTCGTAAAAATCCGACAGGAGATCAGGAGCGGTGACAAGTGACGAGTGACAGGCGACGAGATTAAGAAAGTAAATCGTTAATCGTGAATAGAGAAAACTGCTTTAGTCTATTTACGAGTCACGATTTACGATTCACGGCTTTTTCTCGTCACTTGGCACTCGTCACTCGTCACTGCTTTCGAGGGTTGACCGGAGGCGCATTGATGGGCGATGCTTACGTGTACAAACGTATCAGCCCTAACATTTTGAATCTTAACCAAGAAGGTCTGTAAAGAGCGATGAGCAAAGCAGCAACCGAACTTTTGAGCGGCACGCCTTTAACCGTCTATTCCGAGGACGAAAACATGTTTCGCGCCAGCGTGCGCGAGTTTGCCGAAGGCGAGATTCGCCCGCGCCGCGAGGCGATGGACGAGCACGCCAAGATGGACGCTTCGATCATCAAGCACCTCTTCGACCTCGGTTTGATGAGCATCGAAACACCCGAAGAATATGGCGGCACGGGCGCGTCCTTCTTCTCGGCCATCATCGGCGTCGAAGAACTCTCGCGCGTCGATCCTTCGGTCGGCGTCCTGATGGACGTGCAGAACACGCTCGTCAACAACGCCATCATCCGCTGGGGCAACGCCGAACAGAAGAAGAAGTATCTCGCTCAACTCGCCACCGACAAGATCGGCGCATATGCTCTCAGCGAAGCCAGTTCCGGCTCCGACGCCTTCGCCATGCAGACCAAGGCGGTTGACGCGGGCGACCACTACGTTTTGAACGGTCAGAAACTCTGGATCACGAACGGCATGGAAGCCGAAATCTTCGTCGTCTTCGCCAACGCCAAACCCGAAGAAGGTTACAGGGGCGTTACCGCCTTCATCGTCGAGAAGGGTTTTGAAGGCATCAGCGTGGGCAAGAAGGAGAACAAACTCGGCATCCGCGCCTCTTCCACCACCGAGATCATCTTCGACAACTGCCGCGTGCCGAAAGAGAATCTGCTCGGCGAATTCGGCAAAGGTTACAAAGTCTCCATCGAGACGCTGAACGAAGGGCGCATCGGCATCGGCGCACAGATGATCGGCCTCGCACGCGGCGCGCTCGAAGCCGCGCTCGCCTACACGTCGGAGCGGCAACAGTTCGGCAAGGCCATCAATCAATTTCAGGGCGTGCAGTTCCAACTCGCCGAACTCGCCGTCGAACTCGAAGCCGCGCGCCTGCTGGTCTATAACGCCGCGCGTTTGAAAGACGCCGGGCTGCCCTTCGTCAAAGAGGCCGCGATGGCGAAACTCTATTCGTCGCGCGCCGCCGAAACCATCGCCTCCAAAGCCATCGAACTCTACGGCGGCTACGGCTTCGTCAAAGACTACCCGGTCGAAAAATTCTGGCGCGACTCCAAGATCGGCGCGATCTACGAAGGCACGTCCAACATGCAACTGCAAACCATCGCCAAGCTGATGATCGACAACCGGCAGCCGAAAGTACAATGAGAAAGCAGTGACAAGTGCCGCGTGACGTGTGACAAGTTAAAACAATAAAACTTGTCTTGCTTCCTGCTCGTCACTGGTCACCTGTCACTTAATAATTATGTCTTCACGCATAGAAGTCTTCGAGCAGATGCTTGAGAGCGACCCGGAAAACACGTTGGTCTTGTTCGGGCTGGCGAAGGAGTATGAGAAGTCCGGGCGGCACATGGACGTGGTGGCGACGCTCACGAAGTATCTGCAACTTTTCAACGACGAGGGGAACGCTTACGGTATGCTCGCGCAGGCGCACGAGCATCTCGGCAACCGCGAGGCGGCACGCGCAGCCTACCGGCGCGGCATCGAAGTCGCCACGGCGCACGGCCACCCTTCGATGGCGGAAGACTACCGGATGACGCTTGAGAACGAGTACGAAGATTAGACGACGGTGCGCCGTGCGCTGCCCGGAGCAGTTTCATTCGCCGTAGCAGTTTCATTCGCTTCAGGTCTTTTGTCGGGGTGTCCTTGCATGCAATCCTTCACCACTTTACGCCGCGCATCAGCCCTCGTCTTAGCCCTCCTTCTCTTCGCGCACACGCCCCTCGCCGGGCAGACTCAGCCGCAGACTGCGCCGCAGGATCAGGACGATTTGATCAGGGTCAACACGGAACTGTTGCAGGCGACCGTCACGGTGCTCGATAAGCAGGGGCGTTTCGTAGAGGGCTTGGAGCGCGAACAATTCGAGTTGAAAGTTGACGGCAAGCCGCAGCCGATCTCTTTCTTCGAGCGGGTGGCGGCGGGCAGCGCGAGCGAGGAGACGCTGCTGGCGGCGGCGCGCGGCAAGTCTCCTGCGACGACGGGAGAAAAGAGTTTGTCGCAGGGCGGGCTGCCGGATCGCGGTCGCTCGTTCTTCCTGTTCGTGGACGACCTGCACATGCAGGTTGACAGCGCGATGCGCGCACGCAAGACGATTCACCAGTTTATCGAACGGGAGATAGGTCAAAACGATCAGGCCGCCGTTACCTCTGCGAGCGGCCAGATCGGTTTTCTACAGCAGTTGACCGACAACAAGAGCGTCCTGCGCGCCGCCGCCGACCGTCTCAAGCCGCTGCCGCAGAACACGAACGACACGCAGACTCCGCCCATGTCGGAATATCTGGCGCACGCCATTATCGATAGACACGACCGCGATGTGCTGGCCGTTTTCGTCGAGGCGTTGCTCAGGGACATGATCCCGGCGAGTTCCGCCGAAAACATGGTGAGGACGCGCGCCGAGCAGATTCTCAGGCAGTCGTTTGCGCGCACGAGGAACACGCTCGCCTCGCTCTCTTCGCTCGTGCGCAACGCCGCCGCGCTGCCGGGGCGCAAGGTCGTCTTCTTTCTGTCCGACGGTTTTCTGATGCGCCCGAGCGAGTCGAGCATGAACGAACAACTGCGCTCGCTCACGGACGCGGCGGCGCGCAGCGGCGTGGTGATCTATACGGCTGACGCGCGCGGCCTCAGCGTCGATCCGTCGCTCGACGCGGGCAGTCCCGGCCTCTTCGACGTGCGCGCTTCGCGTGCCAACGCCGGAGAGTTGTCCGCCATGCAGGAGCCTCTGCGCGCGATTGCGGAAGACACGGGCGGGCGCGCGCTGCTCAACACCAACGCCATCGAAGCGGCCATCGGCAAGACCATCAAGGAGACTTCCGCCTATTACGTGGTGGCGTGGCAGGCGACGGGCGGCGAGCAGAAGGGCGGAAAGTTTCGCCGCCTGGAAGTCAGCGTCAAGGGACGCCCGGAGTTGAACGTGCTCGCGCAGCGCGGCTTTCTCCAGAGGGGCACCGACGAACAGGTCGCCAGCAAGGCGGGCGCGACCAAGACGACGATGCAGCAGCAGGGCGGCAAGGCGAAGACGCCCGCCGAAGAGTTGCGCAACGCCGTCGGAGCCGTCTATCCCCCGACCGACCTCTCGACGTACCTGACCGTCAACTACGCGGACACGCCGAAAAACGGCATCATCATGACGGCCTCGCTCGCCGTCCCTTTCGACGCCCTCGCGTTCGACTCTTCCAGCGGGAAGAACGAAGGCGCGCTCGACATCGAAGGCCACATCTATAACGATCAGGGCAAGTCCGGCTCGCGCTTCAAAGAACGCCTGAGCGTCTCGCCCACCGCCGCGACCGCTGCCGCCGCAGAGCCGACGCCGGAGCAGGCGACCGGACCGGGCGCGGGGCAGACAACTTACGGGCAGCATCGCAGCGTTATATACAGCCATCAGGTGAACCTCGCCCCCGGCCTCTATCAGGTGCGCGTCGCGGCGCGCGATGCGCGGAGCGGGCGCATCGGCGGCGCAACGCAGTGGGTCGAGATTCCCAATCTCAAATCCGGACGCCTCGCCCTGAGCAGCCTCCAACTCGGCGAACGCCCGGCTAAGGACGAAGCGGTCTACGACGTGTCGAACTTTCTCGGGCAGTTCAGCGTCGATCACCGCTACACACGCGCCTCGGCCTTGCGCTTCCTCGTCTTTATCTATAACGCGGCGCAGGGCGCGGGGGGCGCGCCGCCCGACGTGGTGCTCCAGATACAGGTTTTTCGCAACGACCAGCCGGTGATCACGGATGAGTTGCGCAAGGTGACGGTTGAAGGACAAGACCTTGCGCGGATCGCTTACGGGGCGGAAGTCGCGCTTGAGTCGCTCGTGATTGGCCGTTACGTGCTACAAGTGACGGTGATTGACCGCGTGGCGAAGACGAGCGCGGCGCAGCGGGTTAATTTCACAGTCGAGTAACAGTCGGAGTAGGCGTCAGGGGCGCGGGCGCGTCACAATTCATCAGGGCGGCGTTGCGCGTCGCCGGAAACGAAAGGCCGCGACTTGCAATGAGGCCGCGCGAAGGTTTATTAAATTTCGATTATCCAAGAAGTCAGGAGTAGTAACAGCATGGCGACCGAATTGAAGGCGCGTGAATATCATGGACTCGACCGCGAGCAGATGCTCGGCATCTATCGCACGATGTACCTGTCGCGGCGCGTGGACGATAAAGAGATTCAACTCAAAGGGCAGAACAAAATCTTTTTCCAGATCAGCGGCGCGGGACACGAAGCCGTGCTCACGGCAGCGGGGCTGGCCTTGAAACCCGCTTACGATTGGTTCTACCCCTACTACCGCGACCGCGCGCTCTGCCTCCAACTCGGCATGACGCCCCTCGAACAACTGCTCTCAGCTGTCGGCGCGGAGGCCGACCCCAACTCGCACGGGCGGCAGATGCCTTCACACTGGGGGCACAAGCGACTCAACATCGTCTCGCAGTCGTCGCCGACGGGCACGCAGTTTTTGCAGGCGGTCGGCTGCGCCGAGGCCGGTTATCGCTCCCAGTTGATCGAGGAGTTGAAAGGGCGCATCGAGAATTTTCAGGCCGATGAAGTCGTCTATGTTTCGACCGGCGACGGCACGACGAGTCAGGGCGAATTCTGGGAAGCTCTCAACACGGCGAGCAACCTGAAACTCCCCGTGCTCTTTCTCGTGGAAGACAACGGCTACGCCATCAGCGTGCCCGTCGAAGTGCAGACGGCGGGCGGCGACATCTCGCGCCTCGTCGCGGGCTTCCCTGATCTCTACTTGCAGAAGTGCGACGGCACCGATCCGGTCGAATCTTTTGAGACGCTCCAACGCGCCGTCGAGTATTGCCGCGCACGCAAAGGTCCCGCGCTCGTCCACGCCAAAGTCATACGCCCCTACTCGCATTCGCTGTCCGACGACGAGAAACTCTATCGCCCCGACGAAGAGCGCACGACCGATGCCGAACGCGATCCCGTCAAACGCTTCGGCGCGCTCCTTATCGAAGAGGGTTTCGTGACGCAGGAGGAGTTGCAAAAGCTCAAGGACGAAGTTGACGCCGAAGTGAGCGCCGCCGCCGACCTCGCGCTCGCCAGCCCGCAG
>DASWNS010000599.1:0-4966 GCA_036399115.1 Pyrinomonadaceae bacterium
CGTCTCGGATGAAACCGGCTGGTGAAAGACGTGGCTGAATTTAATCGTCGAGATGTCTCTGGCGTCTATCTTGTTACCGGCTTCTCTTCTCTGCGGCGTGCCCGGCGCGGCTGATGCTTGATATTCTTTGAAGACATCCTCGCGCCGTTCGTAGCCCGCTCGCCCCGCGTATTCGGTCACGAGCAATACGTCCCACTCCGCCTGTCGGCTGACCGGCACAGACAGCACGCGATAGGAGTGCGCGATCCCCTTCTGCTTCATAAAGGCACGCGCACGCGCCCAGTTCTCTTCAACGAACTGTAGATAGTCCGGTTGACGCCCCTCCTTGGTTTTGACGAAATCTACCGCCCACACGGAAGGATCGGTCTGCGCGGCGGAATCCGTCGCGGCTGTCAATGAAATGAACAGGATGAAGAAGAGAGTTTTGATTTTCATGTTTGCTCCTCAGGATTTCTACTAATCTCAAACGGGGAATGCCGGGTCGGCGTCTAACGACGACGTTAGGATAAACAGAGTGCGGGGGTGCGGTGGAGGGAAAATCTGCGAGCGGTCGGGCGGTAAAGTTCATCCGGCAGATTTGCCTTACTTTCAGCCGTTTTACGCTTTTGACCAGAAGGGCAACTCCCGATGAGCGGTCGAGGGGCGGCAGGAATATTAGCCCTGTTATAGGAGTGGGAGGCCATGTAGCAGGCGGGAGCCGTAGAGTTCAGCCCCGGCGGCTTTGTCGCTTTAGTCGCAGCGCAGGCACCGGATAAGATGCGCGCGTTTGATCTTCCGGGGCAGGGTCGCGGGCATGCGAGGTCTTCAGGCGACTTCAGAACATTTCACGTCGCTTGAGGACTTCTCAGCCTCACGCCGCGCCTAAATAAGACTCCGCAACGCGGGGTCTGCGCGGAGGCTTTCGTACATCGGGTCGGTTCTGAGCAGGTGGGCGAGCGCGGGCTTGCTAGCGATCCTTTCGTGAGTCTTCTCCACCCGGCGGCGTGCCTCCTCCCGCTCGCCGAGACTGAGCAGAACGAGTGCCACGTCCTGCGGCGACTTGCCGCCCCCGACAGGAGGCCGATCATGCGGCGCGCTTCACGCTTTCGCCCCGCGACCGCGTAGGCATAGCCCAGCGCCGAGGCGACGCGCAGGTCGTATCACCGGGAGCCATAAAATTATGGATGAACGTATTCAGAAGAAAGAAATAGTCTGCCGCCTTGCGTCTCGAATGAAGACCGACGAAGCAACAGCCGCGCTCTGGGTAGATGCTATCCTAGACACTCTGTATGAAAGTTTCAGCCACGGCCAGAGTGTGACGCTGCCCGGCTTCGGTAATTTTTATGTGCGCCCCCACCGTGAACACTGGACATTCAAGTTCAATCCTTCGCAAAAATTGCGCGCGCTCTTCGGTTGGTCGGCCACTTACAAAGGTAGCAGGTGAACGCGAATATGTAGCAAAGCAACCCTCTGAAAATAGCATGTGATGGCCGAAGCAATGACACACTCACCCTTGAACAACCTGAGCCGCCGCTCGATACGCGCACTGGCGGGAGAGAGTTACTTCGCGCGGGGAGAGACCTACTTCAACGAGGGGCGCGTGCGCGGCCTGACGGAGTACAAAGGCACAGTGAGGGCGAAGGTCGCAGGGACGGAGGATTATCGCGTCAAGCTGTGGACAGAGGGAGATAACATCGGCTACTCATGTAGTTGTCCTCTCGGAGACGACGGAGAGTTTTGCAAACATTGTGTCGCCGTCGGTCTGGCATGGATTGAAGAGAGTGGAGGAAAGAGCAAGAGCGGCGCCGCAGCCCGAAAGTCCACGGCTACAATGGGCTTTGCCCGACAATTCAATATCGACATTCTATGTTGCGCGCGACGAACAGCGTACCACCTGCATGTTGTGGTCAAACCTTAATTGTCGGGCAAAGCCAAGACAGCTAGTGGGTTGGATGAGCCGAGTTTTTGATTCCAATGATGCCGAAAGGCGATTTTGATTTTTAGCCTGCTATTTGAAGAGAAGAGATTTTATTCTATCAACAGGACACAAGCCGTCCCCCTCACCGAATTATAATCATCACTATGGAGAGAGGCCTCAACAACTCCACAGACCGCGTCCATACACGAGCATATGTTCGCCTCGATCTAATTCACAGGGAGATCAGCGCAGGCCGATATCCAAATTTGCGCTCGCTCGCCGAGCTGCTGGAACGCAACGAGCGCACCGTCAAACGCGATCTGCGCGTCCTGCGCGACCAGATGGGCGCGCCGATCATCTTTGACCGCGAGCGGGGCGGCTTTCGTTATCAACAACCGGGATGGGAGTTGCCGCCTGTTAACTTTAACGAAGGAGAACTTCTCGCCTTCTTCACCGCCGAACAAGCCCTACGCGCCACAGGCCACACGCCCGAAGCCATCCTGCTGCGCGCCGCCCTTGCCAAACTCGCGGCTTTTTTGCCTCCTGAAATCAGCGTCAACGCGGCCACGCTCGGCGAAGCGTTGACTTTCCAGCAACTTCCGCACGTCAGCGTCGAGCCGTCCACGCTGCACACACTTGCCCGTGCCGCCGCGACGCGTCGCACGATTTCGTTTGACTACCACTCGCAACATCGCAACGAAGACAACCATCGCCAGGCTGATGTTCTTCTGCTTCATAACTTCGCCGGTGATTGGTACGCGATCTGTTACGACCACCTGCGCCGGGAGATGCGCGACTTTCACGCCGGGCGTATTCAGAAATTGACGCTCACCTCGCAATACTTCGACCCTCCCGCCAACTGGAACGCCGACGATTACCTGCGTCGCGGTTTTCACATGATGCGCGGCGGGCGGCGCACCACCGTCTACATCGTCTTCGATCCTTATCAAGCGCGCTGGATGAAAGAGCGCATCGCCTTTCATCCCGACGAGAAACGCGAAGACCTGCCCGACGGCGGACTGCGTCTCTCCTTCCCCATCGGGCGCAACGGCCTCGAAGCGGTTGCACGCTTCTGCCTCGCTTACGCCGGGCACTGCCGCGCCGAACGCCCCGCCACTCTGCGCGAAATGATCCGCGAACGATTAACACAGGCACTTGAAGACCACAAAGAGGACTAATATGAGCACCAACGCCCAGCACAACATCACACCGGCATCCGCGATTAACGCTGACACACACCCATCCGTCATCGTTCACTTTCCCGTGCAGGGGCGACAACTCCCCGCCGACCACGGCTACGCGCTCTACTCTGCCATCACACGACAGTTGCCAGCCCTGCACGGCGCATCGTGGCTAGGACTGGAACTCCTCAGCGGTGTTCCCTGGCGTGAAGGTATCATCGTGCTTCCAACTCGCGGCGCACATTTACGCCTCCGCATTCCCGCCGACCGCTACGGCCACGTCCTCCCCCTCGCCGGACGCCGCCTCGACATCTCCGGCCACCCCATCAGCCTCGGCATCCCCACCGCACGCCCGCTCACGCCCGCCCCTTCGCTCTACGCGCGCATCGTTACGATCAAGAAATTCACCGAACCCGAACCATTCCTCGCCGCCGCCCGCCGCCAACTCGACGCACTCGGCCTCATAGCCACCCTCGAACTCCCCACAGACGAACAAGGCCGCCCCCGCCGCCGCATCATCACCATTCAAGGCAAACATGTCGTCGGCTTCTCCCTCGCCGCACACGGCTTGAACGACGAGGATTCACTCCATCTCCAAACCTCCGGCATCGGCGGGCGGCGAGCGATGGGCTGTGGGCTTTTCAATCCAATTGCAAGCAACGAGACTTTGAAGGAGATGAAGTAGTGAAACGATTGCTTGCTAAATCTTACGACCGCGAGAAGCATGGGAACTCGCCGCCTGATTACGCGCTCTTGACGCAGCACAGTCGCGACGTAGCGAATGCCTGCGATGCGTTGGCAATCGCAGTCGGTCGCACCGCCTTGCACAATGCAGGACTCGATCTGGCTGAGTTCGAGAGATTCCAATTGACCTTGCGCGCCAATGGTTGGATTCAGGATTTAGGAAAGGCGAACAGTCACTTTCAGCAGATGGTGAGCGGCGACCAGCAAATCAGGCAACTAGTTAGGCACGAAACTATTTCGGGCATGTTGATGCTGCTTGATGAGCGTTTTCGCAAGTGGTTATCTCCTCTTTCAGAGACAATTCTCGCCTCTGTGTGGGGAGCGATGGGACATCATCGCAAGTTTGATGAAAGCATCACACCTGAACAAACGACGGCTTTAACGGTTCACGTCGCGCATGAAGATTTCAGTCAAATTCTCGCTGACATGAACGCAAGTTTAGGGCTTTCTGCTCCACCGCAATTCGAGCGTGATCTAGTGATTGCGCGAGATGGTAGGGAAACTTGTGATCTACAGGCGCGTGAAGCGATTCGAGATTTGCAAGAGGATTTCATGGATCGAGAAGCGGAGTTTGCCGACGAGGGTGAACGCAGAATGCTTGCGCTCGTCAAAGCGTTCGGCATCGCCGCTGATGTTGCAGCCAGCGCAGTTGCCGCGAAAGGACGGTGGGCACAAAACTATTCACTCACCGATTATGTCGCCGAGAGTCTGGCGATTGGCTTGAACCCAACCGACCTCTCGCGGCTCATCAACACATGGGCATGGGATCGCTCAAACTGTGAAGGCGCGAGCCGTGATGAAACTTTGCTCCCACCTACATTCATCGTGCGCGATTTTCAAAACGAAGTTGCGGAATCAACTTCATTTCTGACTCTCGCTCAGGCTGGCTGCGGATCGGGCAAAAGCCTCGCCGCGTACATGTGGGCACGCGAGTGGTGTCAAAAATTTGAGCGGGACGCACGCCGAAACTTCCGCCTCTATTTTTGTTTGCCAACAACGGGCACAACGACAGAACACTTCAAAGATTACGCACTTGAATCGGGGATTGATGCAAGCCTAATAAGCCTGACGCACTCGCGCTCCAGCGTTGAGCTGAAGGCGATGGCAGAAACTGCACCGCAGGAAGAAGCGAGCGAAGATGTCG
>DASWNS010000600.1:0-2912 GCA_036399115.1 Pyrinomonadaceae bacterium
AAGCTGGAGCGCGGGCATCGGAGCGTTCTGTAGTGAAAAGACGATCTGGAACATCGGCTGGCGTCCCGGCTCGCGTTGCGGTTGCAACGCCTCGACCAGCTTTTCGAATGGCACATCCTGGTGTGCGTATGCGCCGAGCGCGGTTTCACGCACGCGAACCAACAGTTCCTGAAAGGTCGGGTCGCCTGAGAGGTCTGTGCGCATGACCAGCATGTTGGAGAAAAATCCGATAGTCGCTTCCGTCTCCATGCGGTTCCGGTTAGCGATATTCGAGCCGACGACAATATCCGTCTGCGCCGTGTAGCGATACATCAAGGTCTGGAACGCAGCCATCAGCGTCATATACAGCGTGACGCCTTCGCGGCGGCTGAGCGCACGGAGAGCCTCGGTAGTGGTGGCGGGAATGGCGAAGGCCTGAGTTGCGCCCTGAAAGCTCTGGATGTGCGGTCGCGGGTGGTCGGTCGGCAGGTTCAGAGAGGGCGGAGCACCGGCCAGACGCTTCTTCCAGTAGCTCAACTGTAGATCGAGGATTTCGTCGTTCAGCCATTGACGCTGCCAGACGGCGAAGTCGGCATATTGAATCTTTAATTCCGGGAGCGGAGAGGATTTGCCCGCCGCGTAGGCGTCGTAGAGCGCGCCTACTTCGCCGACCAGCACGCCGACCGACCATCCATCGGAAACGATGTGATGCATCGTCAGCAAGACGATGTGCTCTTCCTCATCCAGACGCAGCAGCTTGACGCGCAGAACCGGCCCCTGCGAAAGGTCGAAGGGGAGACGCGCCTCATCCGCCGCGATCCGCCCGGCCTCAAGCTCTCGCTCCGTTTCGGGCAACCCGCTGATATTCAGAACCGCCAGCGTCAATTTTTGTACCGGGGCGATGATCTGGACTGGACCCGCCTGATCGGTGGCGAACGTCGTGCGCAGAGTTTCATGGCGACGAATGATCTCGTTGAAGCTCTGTTCGAGCGCCTTCACGTTGAGTTGCCCGGTCAGGCGCACGGCGGCGGGCACGTTATAGGCGGGCGAATCCGGCTCCAGTTGATGGAGGAACCATAACCGCTGTTGGGCAAAAGAGAGCGGCAGGCGTCCGCCCCTCTCGACCGGAACGATGGGCGGCACATGCACTTCATACTCATCGGCGCGACTGGCCGACTCGATACACTCGGCCAGCGTGGCGACCGTCGGGAATTCAAAGAGACGCCGCAGCGGCACTTCCACCTTGAAGGTTTTACGCACGCGGGACATGACCTGCGTGGCGAGCAGAGAGTGTCCGCCGAGTTCGAAGAAGTTGTCGTGAATGTCTACCTCTCCGCCGCCGAGAACCTCTCTCCATATTCCGCTCAGGATCTCTTCAATCGCGTTGCGCGGAACGGCGCGCGCCGCTTCCAGTTCGTCTGTGCTCCAGTCCGGCGCAGGCAAAGCGCGCCGGTCTATTTTGCCGCTCGGCAGCAGCGGCAACGCTTCGAGCATGACGAAGGCTGTCGGGATCATGTAATCCGGCAACTCTTCTTTCAGGTAGTTGAGCACATCGGGAATCAACTCGCGTGCGAAGGTGTCCTGGAGCGGATCATTCGTATAAGAACTAAGGCGGCGCGGCGTGGTCATCTCAGAGGCCAGCGGATAAGCGACGCGTGCGGCGCGGTTCGTCGCCCCGCTTTCGGTTGCCGCTCTGCGTGTAAACAGCACGTCGTAGCGTCCGTCCGCGCCCGTGCCGGTCCAACTGATGTCAACCTCATAGGGCAACTCGTCGGCCAAAGCCCACAGGTCTTCCGGGTCTGCGGCGGTGCCCGCCTCTTTCCGTAGAGCCTTCCGCAGTTCGCCGACGGTGGCGGCTTCGTTCAAAGCGGACAGCAGCACGCCCGCCTGCACCGCATCCAACACGCGCGCATTGGGAACGTTCGTGATCCCGAAAAACTCCGGTTCGGTTTCCCGCAGCAGTTGCCGCACGGAATCCGGAGACATGCCCTGTTTGTCCCAATCAACCCATTTCAAATTGACTTCCGGCTGCGTCGTGGCTCCCACGTGCAGAATTACGTCGTAACGGAAGCGGTTCAACTCGTTCTGAGAGTGGCCGCGCTTGAGATTGATCTCGACATGGTTGATCTCCGGCAGCCGTTGTTTCAGAGCAATGAAGAAGGCAGGGTCGATGACCAGTTCGGGTTCTTCGACCAGAGCCTTCTGCACCTGCTGTCGCAACTGTGCGATGGAGAGCGAAGCGTCCGCCTGTTCTAATTGAACCGAAGTGTGAAACGCTTCGAGCAGCGGAAGATTGCGCACATCTCCCACGATGATGAAGCCCCCCTCGCGCACAGACCTGATCGCCCCTTGCAGCACGCGCACGAAATAGTCAACGCCCGGAAAGTACTGGACGACGGAATTGATGATTACGCCGTCGAACGATTTCGGCTCGATGCCTTCAAAGTCGGTCGCCTCTCTTTGCGCGAGTTGGACGTGCGCCGCGCCGCCGTCCAACAACTTCAGATGTTGGCGCACATAATCCAGAGCCGCTGGTGAAAAGTCCCGTCCCCAGTACTTAGTGCAATGCGGGGCAAGGCGAAACAGCAGCAGACCCGTGCCGCAGCCTATCTCAAGAATGCTCTCAGGCTTGCGTGCGAGGACTCTCTCCACTGTCGCGTCGAGCCATTCGCGCATCTCCGCTTCGGGAATGGCCTCTCCGGTGTAACTGCTCTTCCACCCGCTGATGTTGAATGTCGGCTCATCGCTGATGGAAGTCTCATTAGCCACTTCGTCATTGTGAACGTCCTGCCATTGCGTGACTCGCTGAGTTGCCAGCGCGACCTTTTTGTCAGCCTCTACGTATTGCAGGTTCTGCACTACATAAGCCGCAAGATTCTGGTGGCCGGGAATGTCTTCACGCACCATGACGACGGCCTCTTTCACGGCTGGAT
>DASWNS010000601.1:0-5438 GCA_036399115.1 Pyrinomonadaceae bacterium
ATTGCCTGTCAGTTTTCCGTCCCGAATCCCGCGTGTACAGGTAGCGATGCGAAAAGAGGAATGGCGAGAAGTTGAAGAACTGCTGGACGCCGCGTTGGAACTTGCGCCCGAAGAGCGGCGCAAGTTTCTCGAAGAGGTCGGGGGGCGCGCGCCGGAGTTGCGGCGCGAAATCGAATCGCTGCTCGTCTGCGAAGAGGGGGCGAACAATTTCCTCGCCGCTCCCGCGCTCGCCTTCTCGGCAGACTTTTTTGACGCTCCCGGAAACGACGCGCACGGCGCGGACATGCGTGCGGGGCAGACCGTCGGCCACTATCGCATCAGACGCGAGATCGGGCGCGGCGGGATGGGCGCGGTCTTTCTCGCCGAACGCTCCGATGGAGAGTTTGAGCAACAGGTCGCGCTCAAGATCGTGCGGCGCAGTTTCGCCGATTCGGAACTCGCGCGCCGCTTCCGCCGCGAGCGGCAGATCCTCGCCTCGCTCAACCACCCGAACATCGCACGCCTTCTGGACGGCGGCATGAGCGCGGACGGCGAGCCGTTCTTCGCCATGGAGTACGTCGAGGGCGTGCGCATCGACGACTACTGCGATGCGCACGATCTCCCGAACGAAGCGCGTCTGAGCCTCTTCCTCGGCGTCTGCCGGGGCGTCGCCTACGCACACCAGAACCTCGTCGTTCACCGCGACATCAAGCCGTCGAACATCCTCGTCAACGCCGAAGGCACTCCGAAGTTGCTGGACTTCGGCATCGCCAAACTGCTCGACGCCGATCAACTCGACGAACACACCCGGACAGACTTTCGCGCCTTCACGCCCGACTATGCTTCGCCCGAACAGGTGAGCGGCGGGCACGTCACGACCGCCTCGGACGTGTACAGCCTCGGCGTGCTGCTGCGAGAGATCCTCGGCGGCGCAAAAATCACGGGGCGCGCTTCGTCGCAGAAGGAATTCGTGCCCGGCGTCTGGCGTTCCGTGACGCCGGGACAGAAGACGCGCGCGACGAATCTGCCGACGAATCGAGAGAACGGAGACGGGCGGGCGAGAACTACGCGCAGGCGTTTCGTCGCCGCCGAACTGGAAAACATCATCGCGATGGCGCGACGCGAAGAACCCGCAAGACGTTACGCTTCCGTCGCGCAACTCGCAGAGGACGTGCAGAGGTATCTGGACGGGCGACCCACCCGCGCGCAAAGAGATTCTTTCACCTATCGCGCGGGGAAGTTTATCCGGCGCAACAAACTCTCGGTCGGCGCGGGGCTGATCGTCGCGCTCTCGCTCCTCGTCGGCACAGCCTTCGCGCTGTGGCAGGCACGCGTCGCGCGCGGCGAGCGCGACCGCGCCGAGCGTCGTTTCGCAGATGTGCGCCAACTCTCGAACGCGCTCCTCACAGAGATCGCACCCAAGATCGAACGCCTTCCCGGTTCGACCGAAGCGCGGCAGGCCGTCCTTACGCAATCGCTCAAATACCTCGACAGCTTAGCGTACGAATCCGCCGACGATCTCTCGCTGCAAAGCGAACTCGCGTCGGCCTACGAGAAGATCGGCGACTTGCAGGGCAACCCCACCAACCCGAACCTCTCCGCGCTAACCGACGCGCTCGCCAGCTACGAGAAGGCCAACGCGATGCGCCGCGCCCTGCTCGCACGCGCCCCCCGGGACTTCGAGCAGCGTCGTCTGCTCGCCGACAACTATCGCTCGCTCGGCGATATTCGCTGGCAGGCAAACGAGTCTGCCGAGTCGCTTAAAAACTCGGAAGCGGCTTTGAGTCTGTATACAGAGTTGCTCGCGGGGCAACGCGGCTCAAACCTGTTGCGCATCTCTTTGGCGCGCACCCACCTCAGCATCGGGAAGTCTCATGCGACTAACGAGCGATACCCGGAAGCGATCTCTTCTTTTCAGAAGGCCGTCACCCTGCTGGCAGAAGCAGAGCGGCCATCGCCGGAACAGAAGATAGAGATTTCGATGTTGCTCGCGGACGCCCACAAGCAGATTGGCAACTCGCTTTCATGGGACGGGAAACAGCCGGAGGCCGAAGCCGAGATGGCGCAGGCCGTGTCCATCTCCGAATCGCTCATCGCTGCCAACCCGCACGACAACAGGCTGCGCACCTCGCTCCACCAGACTTACATGACGATGAGCAGCGTGTACGAAGAGAGCAACGATCCGCTCTCTAATGAGTACGCCTTTAAAGCCCTGAAAGTCATCGAGGAGACTGTCGCACGCGACCCCGCCGACCTGCGCGCCAGACACGAACTCGCCCAAACCTATTCCCTGCTCGGCGTGACGCTCGAAAACATCGGGCGCAACGGCGAATCAATTCTCTATCTCGAAAAAGCCGTCCGCATCTTGCAGGAGATCATGCGGAACGAAACGAAGAACCGCCGCTTCAAATACGATCTCGCCACCGCCCTCACGCGCCTCGGCGACGCCGTGCACAAACAGAGACGCTTTCGCGATTCGCTCGCAGCCCTGCAAAACGCCGCCGCCGTGCTCACCGATTTAACCAACTCCGACCCTACCGACAACGCCTCCCTACGCAATCTCGCCAACGCACACGACTCCATGGCGAAATCCCACGAAGCCCTCGCCGCCCGCGCAACGACGGGCGCAGAAAAACAGTCGCACCATCAACAGGCAAAACAAAACTACACGCGCGCCCTCGAACTTCTCCACCGCCTCGAAGCCAAAAACGCCCTCTCCACCTACGACCGCAAATCCCTCGAAGAGATGCAAACCATCCTCCAAAAATACGACCGGTAAAGCTCAGCACGCACTCTTTGTCGTCGCCTCCCGGCTAGACATGCCGCTTCACTATTTCCCTGTACAGTCCCAACTCGCGTTGATCATCGAACAGGTTGAACGCACTTGGGCGTCGCTCGAAGGACTCTAAGGCGAGGTCAACCTTTCTCAATACGTCCTGAGCCTCATAAGGCAGGGTGAGCCACTTATCGCCCGCCCCTGTGATGCGCTTGAGGCCGGGCGCAGGCGGTTTCCTGATGTCGAGCAGACCGCCGAGCGGTCGCTCCCTGAGATCGCTTTTCTTGCTCAACGCTCTCACGGCCACGGTGGTAGACAATTCATTCACCCCGGCGACGACTATCGAAGCAAACTTCGGAGGCTCCTCTTTTTTACGCAGCAGGTTAGCCCAGTAGTTCTCGGCCAAGCTGATGACCGCGAACTCTTGGTTGCTATTGCCGTCGGCATCATGCAGCGTGCGGTCTAAGGGGGAGAACATCTCTTTAGGCCGAAACATGTTGGTCACTTTCTCGTTCGTGGCCTCGGAGTCGCCGACCAGTTCCCTGATCCTAAAGACCATATCTTCGATTTGCCGCCTGTGCGCCATCTCGACTCCGTTATAGTCGGGGCTGCGGAGGTCAACCTCCTCGGGCGGTTTGTTCATCAGCCGGTAGAACATGCTGAGCGCGGGGGGCGTCTCTAACAGCTTGGTCTTTATCATGCTGTCATAAAAGCCCTCTCCCAGAAGGTTGTGATCAGCATCTCCCTCCAACATGTCCCTGTACAAATCCTGCCCCAGCCGGTAAGTCTCTTTGCGTAAAACGAAATTGAAGATCAGCTTCTTTTTAAGGATCAGGTGGCGCGAGAAGGCGTTCACCAGAGGACTGCCGATGACTAAAACGTGCTTGTTACCCAGCAGTTCGGTAGCCCGCTCCCTGTCGTTGTTCAGTTCGAGAAGGAGGCGGTCGGATACGATCTCCGTGTCCGGGCTGAGGTTCAAGCCCAGCAGGTAATGAAGGTTGACGAAGCTCTGCGACTGCCGGAACAGCTCGGAGATATGTTCAGGCTCCCGGCACACTAACCCTCCGTACCCGCCCACGACGACCACCAGCGGCTCGAAGGCTTCGGGAAACGATTCGAGCGTCGGCAGGCGGTCGGGGGTGACTTGAATGCGCTCGCGCTGCCCTTCAAGTTCCTGGTATACCGGATAGAGCATCTCCTCAAAATATTCCTGCACTTCCAGCGCAGACTTTTTCCACTTCTGCTGGAAGATGCGGTCGATCTCTTTCTTGTATTCTTCGTTTGCTTTTTTATCTGTGCCCTCAGGTTTAGGAGGGATGATCTCGTAATCGGTGACCACTTCCTTATGAAAGCGTTCCTCATTTTCGATGATGGATTCGACCCGCATCAAGCACCAGAGGATGAGCAGCTTGCGCAGACGCCTCCGAGACGGCAGGGGTTTCTGCTTGTAGTTGAGCCACATCATGAGCCGGAGCAGGTAGGATAGGTCAGGGGGTTTCAGTTGCGTCTCAACCTGCTTTTGATAGTCTCCGTGCTTCGGGTACTCCTCCCGCGTCTTAAGTCCGCTCAGTTCTCGCTCCTGCTGCATTAAGTAGGCTAAATCTCGCCGCCATTTGAGCGTTTTTCGGGATTTTTCATTCGGTTTATCGGACATAAGGGAATCCTCCCGGCAGATATCGCCGCCGTTCGCGATGCTCCGAGCAGCGGCGGCTGATCATTTTATGCCCCGAGCACTCCACGGCTCCGAGCTTTGTGGGACATTACGGGTCATCGGGCAGAACCCGCTCGATGATTAAAGTTAAGCGAGGAGTGAACTATGGCGAATGAAACTTCCCCTTTGGTTAAGCTGCTCTCAACCATCGGCTTCTTTACGGGACTGACAATCGGCTGGAACAGTACTCAGAACGGGTGGGCGGCACTCGTCTGTGGCGTCATCATTGCCGGACTGGGAGCCTTTGCCGGTAAGGTCGTGCACAAACTGCTGGTCATCGCCGTCTCGTTACTGCTGGCGTTCGGAAGTGCGTATATGAGGCACGCAGTCTTTAAGGGACTCTATAAGAACGGTCAGCAATATAGCACAAGTAGTCCGCGCACAACTTACGAAAAACCGGACGCGACGCCCACGCGTGCGCGCGTCATCGCGGCGAACGCGAACCTGCGTTCAAAGCCGGGCGACGGCACAGGGTCGGGCAACAGGCTCGTCGGGACGGTGGCGCTCGGGCAGAGGCTCGACGTGCTCGCTCCAAAGTACGTCGGAAAGGGCTGGTATCACGTCCGCCACCTTGAACTAGGCGAAGGATGGGTGCACGGAAACGACATCGAATTCGAGTGACTCGTCAAGTCGGAGGCGACTACTGCTCCCGCTGCGACTTGTCCGGCAGGCCGGTGCGCGGGGCAGTGCTTTCGCCGCATGTCGATAGTGCGAGCTTTGCCTTGCCCCGAACGTGTCCCGTTAACCTCACTTCCAAGCGCCCACCGGTCGAGCATCCTACCCCTGAGCGCGTCCCAAACGTCAATGCTGAATTCCCTGACGCCGCAGCGCAGGGAACGGCGATTCAAAACAAGGAGTAAGAGATGAATAACAACAGAGTAATCATGGTTGGTTTAACCAGCGTTGCCTTCGTTTCCCTTCTCGTCGTGTTTACGGCAGCTTACGTGAGCAAGGCCAACCAGCTGGCAATTA
>DASWNS010000602.1:0-15001 GCA_036399115.1 Pyrinomonadaceae bacterium
GGTCTTCCAGGTGCGGCAGGTGCTCCGGCAATGGTTGTGCGGCGATTTGCGACGCTTCGCGCACGGCCTGCTTTGTCTCCAAACGGCGCGAGAGCCTTGAGCCTACCTGCATCAGGAGTGGCGTCAGAACCATCAGGACGACGGTGGAGGCGATGAAAGTCTGCGAGCCTGCCCCGGCGAGTCCTGCGGGTGAGAGGCCAACTTCTCTTCCGGCTCTTTCGAGCACAAACGAGAACTCGCCCACCTGCGCCAGCATCAGCCCCGAAGCCGCAGCGACCGGCAGCCTGTAACCTAAGGCCAGCACGCTCACGCCCGTCGTCGCCACCTTCACGACGAGGACGATGGCGACGGCGACGAGCACGAGCGGTAAGTTCTGCGCCAGAAAACTCAAGTCGAGCAGCATCCCCACCGAGACGAAGAACGTCGCGCTGAAGAGAATCTGCAAGGGCATGATCTCGCTCAGGGCATGTTCGCTGAAACGGCTTTCGCTCACCAGCAGCCCGGCGAGAAATGCGCCGAGCGACAGGCTCACGCCCGCCAGACTCGTCAGGTAAGCGGTGCCGAAGCAGATGGCGATCACGGTCAGGAGAAACAGTTCCGGCGAACAGGTGCGCGCCACCATCTCCAGCATCCTCGGCATTAAACGTCTGGCGAAGATGAGCACCGCCGCGATGATCGCGCCCGCCTTCGCCAACGCCCACACGATGCCGAGCGTTGAGCCGCCGGAACCGCTGAGCACCGGCACCAGCAACACCATCACGATGATCGCAAGGTCTTGGAAGATCAGTAATCCTAAACCGACCTGTCCACGCCGTTCGCCAGTCTCGCCCCGGTCGCCGAGCAGCTTCAACACTATCGCCGTGGAACTGAGCGCGACGAGGAATCCCGTGAACAGTCCCGCGCGCCAGTCAACACCGAACAAGGCCAGCACGCCCATCGTCGAGAGCGTCGCCAGCCCAACCTGCAAGCCGCCGCCGCCGAAGATGAGCCGCTTGATCCGCGCGAGCTTCTGCAAACTGAATTCGATGCCGATGGTGAAGAGCAGCAGGATGACGCCGACTTCGGCTGCCGCGTCCACGAGTTCGCGGTCGCGCACCAGCCCCAGCGCGTTAGGTCCGATGACGACGCCCGCCAGCAGAAAGCCGACGATGGGAACCAGGCCGATGCGATAGCAGACGTAAGCTATGACTGCGCCTGCGACGAGCAGCGCGACCACTTCAGTTAAAAATGGCGGAATCGTTCCGGCAGCGAAAATGACTGGCATGGATGAATGTTAATGTGGAAATGTGCTACATGGGAAGGCCATAGCGAACCTGAACTCACCAGCGGGAGACTGTCTGCCGGAGAGAGATCGAAGAGGAGTTCGATCTGAGGTCATGCCGGGGCGTCGGAGTTGAGCAGTCCGGCGGGCACGAGAAGCGCGCCTGTTTGTGGATCGATCAAGCCGTTATCTTCTTCCTCGATGCTCGTCGCCTGCGTGTAAACGTCGCCCGCGATTGCGTGCCGCCGCAGTTCACGCTTGAAGGCTCTGATGCGCGACGCCTTATCTTCCTGATCGTCCGGCCCGCCGTACTCGACGAAACCGAAGCCGCCCCACTCGCTCACCACCAGCGGCACCTGCCCGATGTAGAAATACGGGTCGCCGATGATCAGGGGTTTCACCGCCACGCCTTCCGTCTCGCCCCGCGCCAGACGTTCCAGCAGTTCCCGCCAGAAGTTGAGGTCGGGAGTGTAGAGGTGCGCCGTGAGCAGGTCGGACTTGAGCCTGCCCTCCATAGAGACGTGCTGCCAGCCGTCGTTATCCACCACCAACAACTGCGGGTGGTTCTGGCGCAGGTAGTCGTAGGCATGGGCGATGTAGAGGCGGGTTTCGACGTTGGTGGCGATGTCCTCCGCGCCCCAGTCTTCGTTGTAGAGGCTCCAGATGACGACCGAAGGATGAGAGCCGATGTGGACGAGCATGCGCATCATCTCCGCCCAGTGATTTTCGCGGCTCTGCTGGCTTGAGCGATGCGGGCTTGGCACTTCCACCCACAGCAGCACCCCTATCTCGTCGGCCAGATCGTAGATGCGCGGGTCGATCCCGGCGATATGCACCCGCACCAGATTGCAGCCGAGTTGCTTCATCGCCAGCATGTGGCGGCGCATCTCTTCGAAGGTGGCCGTGCCGGGCTGGTAGAGGATGCCGTCCAGATACAGAGACTCGTTGTTGAGATAGACCGAGCCTCCGCGCGCCTCTATCGTGCGCAGTCCGAAATGCGCTTCGATCTGCGAAACCGTCCCCGCCTGCCCGCTGAGTTGCGCGACTAGGTGGTACAGGTTCGGCATGGCGGGCGACCAACGCAAAGCATCAGGTAGGGCGACGGTCACGCGCTGTCGTTTCTCTCCCGTCTCCAGCGGCAACTGCACTTCCTGTATGGCGACCGGTTGCTCGCTCCCGCGCACGCTTACCACCAGCCGCAGAGAATAGCGACCGGGATCATGGATGCGCGTCGTCAGATCAAAGGAGACGAAGTTGTCTCTGAAACTGCTGATCACATTCAGGCGTGAGCGCAGGCGGTTACGCCCGACCGGCTCCAGCCAGACGCTCCTGACCGCCCCCGTATAGGTTTGATACCAGATGCCGCCCTGCTTATAGACGGTCGATTGCTGCTTGCCGCGCGGAATCTCCGCATCGTAGGAATCGCTGATGCGCACCGTCAGGCGGTTGACGGGCTGGAGATGTTCGGGCGGCAACTCGTAGCTGAAAGAGGTGTACTCGCCGAGGTGGACATCCTCGCCCTCGATGGTTCTGAGCGGATGACCGTTGAGCCACACGCGCGTCTCGTAGCCGCACGCGCCGAACGTGACCTGCACGAGACAACCGGACTCCGTACACCAATCTTCCGGGATAGAGAACTCGCGCTCGTACCACGCGACGACTGTATCCTGCCACGCGGGCGTGTCGGCCAACTCGCCCTTGGCCTGCGCGAGATGTGCTTCTATCGAACCAGGCCAGATGGCGTTGCCTGTGTAGTTATGACCGAGGTACCAACTCTCGCTCAGCCCACGGTCTTCGAGGTCGAGGCAGAACCGCCATTCTCCGTCGAGCAGTTCATACTCATTGGGGCGGACTATGGAGCGCGGGAGCGGGTTGAGATACTCCTCGACGACGCGTGCGTCTTCCCTGTCGCGCGTAAAGCTATAATCTTTGTTCAGCGTATTTGTTTCTGACATGGCGCTCAAGATGGTAGTGCTGCAAAAAATTTCTGTCTACACCTGCTATTGATCTATCTACACCAAAGATTGAGTTGGCATTACTATCAACACTATCAACGCCCTTGCTAATTTTGCGGCGACAATATTTTTTTGCCACATTACCGCAGCGTCCGGGTCGCACGCTATTGCGTCGAGCGCGGTTCGCTCCGGTTTGATTGTTTCGTCTGTGGCAACGTGCGCGGAGAAAAAGCGGAGGGGAGAGCGACGGCTCTCAAAGTTTCGTCATCGTAAAGGCGTCGAGCCAGAGGTGGCCGAAGGCTGGACAGGGCGCGCTCGCGCAGTTCTGTCGCTGGAGAGAGAGGCGCACGGCACGCGTGCTCTGGCGGGTCTTGAATTCGACGCTGAAAGTCTGCCAGCCTTCAGACCCTTGCGGCAGATTTTTCGACTGCGCGAGAACGAGTTGGTCGGGCGCACTCACGTCGAGGACGGTGACGACGGGCAGCCCGCCCGTCAGGAGGTCTTTCGTGCGCGCCGCGAAACTCAGTTGGTAAGCGCGACCCGCTTCGACCAGAACGAGTTGCGAAAGCACCGGCGCGGAGGGCGCGGACGCGCCGTTGAAATCGACGCGTAGGCTCCTCTTCCCTTCTTGCATCTCCCCGCCGTCGAGCGCGACGGACACGTTGGAATCATTCGCCGTCACGATCTGCCAGCCGAAGCCCGGCTCGTTCAAACGTATCTCGCGCTCAAAACCGCCGTCGTAAATCCGACCGGGCGCGGCCTGCTCTGCGCCCGCTTCCTGCGGTTGCGAGAGCGACCAGATTTTGTGGGCTTCGACAAACTCTCGCGCCGCGAAGAGGTCTGCGAGCATCGCCTTCTGATCATCCTGTGCGACCGCGCCGCCGAGTTGACGGTAGAGCCTTATGGCTTCGCCCGCCTCGCCCTGTCTGACGTAGAAACGTGCGAGTTTCAAACGCTCCGCATTGGTTTCAGGCCGGAGGGCGGCTTCGACGCGCGCGACTTCGCCGTCGTAAAAACGCCAGGCGAGGTCTATCAGGTTCGGGAAGCGCGCGTGGTCGGCGTGCGCGGCGCGTCTGAGATGATCGAAGGCTTCATCGACTCTCCCCTGCCGCAACAGGAAGTTTCCCAACTGCCAGCGCGGCCTCGCATAGAAGGGGGCGAGGCGCGTCGCTTCGGCGAACGCGCGCAAGGCGTCTTCCGCCTGACCGGCTTCTTCGAGCGACTGACCCAGGCTCATCCAGAGCGCGTAGTCCAGCGGGCGGAGGCTGGCCGAGTCGCTGTATGAGCGGACGGCTTCCCGCCGCAGGGAGGCTTCGCCCGCTCCGGCAGCATCGGCGAGTAGGTCGGCTCGTGCGACGTGAGCCTGCGGGTCACCCGGCGTCATGCGGACCGCCGTTTCGGCGGCGACGAGATTTCCCGTCCTCACGCCGTAATCGGAGAACATGCGTGAGGCTCCGGTCAGGAGCGCGCACCAGCCCGCCGCGAGAAATAGAGCGGCTCCGGCGACGCCGACGACGCCGCGAAAGACAGGAGAGGTGAGAAGTTTCAGAACCATGCGTTTCAGGGAGAAGCGTCGAGATAGGTCAGTAGAAAAAAGCGCGTGCCGGACGGACACAAAAAAAGCATGCCCCGCTCAGACGGGCGGGGCATGCAGGATAACAGGTTCGTCGCGCGGCGAGCAGGATTACTCCCGGCATTCATCGTTGCGGCCACGAGGCACGCCCGGACTCAGATTCGCGCCGCGACGGCAAGGGGTGCGGGTGACGGCATAAACTCCCCCCGCAGCGAAAGCCGCAGACGCGACGCCCAGCGCAACGGTGGCCGGGACGCCCAGACCGAAGAGTCCTCCGCTGACTGCGGCACCGGTAGCCGTGGCCGCACCAGCGACCGCGCCGCCCGCCGCACCGGCTCCGGCGGCGGCAGCCGCGCCCTGATTAACGATGGGAGCTGCCGCGCCGTCCGTGTAACAAACGTCAAGATGACGTTGATTCGCGGAGGTGCGCGTCGCCTCGCCTCTCGGTGCGGTGATGGAGCCGTTCGCGTTCGCGTTCGTCAGGTCGAGCGTGGCGCAACCGGAAGTCACCGTCACGTCAACACTGCTGGCCGTGTAGTTGATGCTGAGTCTGCTGTTCGGCGACATGTTCACCCGACCCAGACCGGGTAGATCGACGGTCGCGCCGGTTCCTTCGGAAGTCGAGAGCGATGCGCCGGAAAGGATGGTCGTGCCGGACGGCGCGGGGTTGCCGTTCACGTCGATCTGCCTGTTGCCCGTCGTGCGGAGTCTCCCGCCGGAGTCGGTCTGCGCGGAAGCGAGTTCAGCATTCGCTTTCACGCTAAGAAGTTCCGCATTAACGTACAGAGGCGTGATGCAGAAGACCAACAGGATGGAGAGGAGCCTCGTGATTTTTTGGTTCTTTGTGAGCATAACGAATTCTCCGAATCTTCTGAGGTCAATCTTGTCAACGGAGGGTTAATTGAGATGTCTCCGAACGTTGACTTGAGGGGAGCATCTGCGAGTGTGGAGTGTAGAGTATTGAGTGCGACAGGTCAACCTTTTCCCATTCGTTTTCCCGGTATTTTCGCGCGACAAATCTCACCCGTGAGGGCGGCGAAGGTTGGCCGCGCCGGGGTTGTCGCCTGCCGCCTCGACATTCGCCGTCGCGATTGCGACGAGCGCCAGACAGACGAGGGCGTTCACGGTTACGTGCAGCCCGAAATCGACGAGACTGTGGACGGAGACGCCGAAGAGTCCGACGAGCGCGCCGAAACAGACGGCACGACGGAAGCGTTCGGGAGAGCGAAGTTGGAGCCGCGCGCGCTTAACGAACAGGTAGATGAAACAGAGGAAAAGAAGCGCGCCGAAGAGTCCGCCCCCGGCGGCGAGTTCGAGGTAGTCGTTGTGCGCCTGCTGCGGCGAGAGCGCGCCGGAGCCTTCGTGATGTGGGCTGATGGCGATCCAGTAAGCGCCGAATCCGGAGCCTGCCAGCGGGCGGGCTTTGATCAGATTCAAAGTCGAACGCCAGATGTCCCTGCGGCTCGCCCCCGTAGGGTCTGCGGCTTCGGGATTCAACTCGCCCGACACCGTCTCAAGCCGGTCGGCGAGCGGTGCGCCGCCCATCCAGATCGTACCCGTGAGAGTGACGACTAAGAGTGTGAAGACGAGTGCGCCCTTGAACAGCACTGAACCGGAGAGCCTTTGCCAACCTGAAGTTTCAACTTCCCACTCACTACCGGGCGGCGCGTCGCGGCCTTCCTTCCGGCGTCGGGTCGAGGGTCTGGCGATGAGGTAGAGCAGTGGCGCGAATATTACCTGCGCGAGCATGCTCAATATCCCGCCGCGAGAATTACACAGCACGAGCGCCGTCCAGAGGGGAAGCAACGATGCGACGACGAGCATGATGCGCTGGCGCGCCACCCCGGCGAGTAGTCCGAGTCCGAGTCCCAACGTCATCTCCATCAAAAACGCGAAGCTGTTGCGCCCGACGAACTGGGCATAGCCCACGCCGCCCGTGAGGGACGGCAGCACGAAGCCTTGCTCCCCCGCCCGTTGCGCCGTCTGCCGGATGATGCCGAACAACGCGCACGTGATTCCGACGGCGATGACTGTGAGGACGAGCGCGAGCAGGCGTCTGCGGTTCGTTGTGTACCTGAGGAGGAGCGCGGCGAACGTAGTGAGCGCGAAGAACTGTAGTGCGAAGAGGCGCGTCTCGTAAGGGTCGGCGCTTATCACCTCGCGCAAGTTCAAGGGCGTGACGCCCACCGGCACGACGCTTTGCAGGTACGCATAGAGCGAGACGAGAACGAGCGGGGCAAGGAGAGACGCATGCTCGCGTCGGAGCCAGAAGCCGCCGCCGAGCGCGCCCTCCGCCATCCAGAGCGCGCCGAGCGTAAAAACGATGATCTCGAAGAGCGCGATTGACCACGTCTCGACCGTCCCGTAAGGAATGGCCGTGAGCAGGATGAGCGAGAGCGCGGCGTAGAAGATCGCGGCACCGAGTCTGCGGGAGAGTTTGGCTGTGCCGGAAAGAGGCGAAGAAGAGGACGCGCTTCCTTTGTGCCCGCTCACCGCGCCGCTTTGTTCAGGTTCGAGAGAGGCCAAAATCATCACCCCACGGAAGGAGAGCCTTGAGCATCAAACAATTCGAAACTCAACTTGACAGGTCGCCGCTGCGACTACTGCTGTTATCGTCAGGCGCGCATTTATCGTCGAAGGAGCTATGATGATTGCGTCTGGCAACCGTGTGCGGATGGGACTATACTGGCAAGCGTCTTCCCCCAAGTATAAAAGTCTCAGCACGAGGGGACGAACGCTGTGATATTTGAGCTGCACTGTCCCAAATGCGGAAGTTCGCGCGTGCGGCGGGGCTATACGGAAGCGCCCCTCTGGCTCAGAATATTTCTCATCCACGACCTGCTCTGCGACAACTGCAACCTGCTCTATCGCGGCTTCGCCACGTCGGGAGCACTGCGTAGGGCGAAACGCAGGAGGAGGCGGACTGGCGGCAGCAACAGTATTGACAGCAGCGGCAACAGTAGCGAGCGATAACGGCATGGGTCGCATTTACAGAGGCGAGCGGTGCTCGTTTAATTCTTCCCGTCTCGTAAGTTCAGTTGATTGGCGAGAGTGTGTGCGCAGAAGCGCGCGGCTCGTGTAGACGTAAGGACGGTTCTCCGGTCGCGCGGCAGCATCGGAGACAGGCGTCTTCCAACCTACTGTGCGTCGCGCGCATGGCGCGGCAAAAGCCCCTCCTCGCTCATGCCCCTTTCGCTCGCAGGGATGTTCACCGCCAGCCGGTTCGCCGGAATCCCCGCCCTCTTCGATTCGCACCGGACACGGACTCAGTTCACCTCAACGTCAATTGGCTTGAAGCTGTAGTTGTTGGACTTCTCCGCCGAGCATGCCGTGACGCCGACGATCAAATCCATCTCGGCGCGCAGCAGAATGTGATCGCCTGCGCGCGAGGGCGGCGGGTCTATGCGGAGTTCGCCGGACGGGAGCACGATGACGTTCATGAAGATGTTGAAGGTCGTCGGGATCATGTCGGGCGTGATGCCGAAGGCGGCCAGGTTCTTCGTCAGGTTCTCGAAACAACTCGGGTGATAGTCGTGTAGATCGTAGAGGATTTTGAAGGTGTCGGGGCTGCACGGCGTGAGCAGGAAATCGTGACGCCCCACCGTGTCTTCGAGGATGGTGAACATCGGGCGACTGCGGTTCGAGTAGAGCAGGTGGCCGGTCGTCAGGTAGATCGTGTTGGCGTAATCAATCGTGCGCCCGGAGGAGAGCCACTCGGATTTATCCTCTTGCGCAAAGGCGGTCAGGTCGGAAACCTGCTCGCCCTGCGGGTCGATGATTTTCAGCAGTTGCCCGCGCGCCAGCAGAAAGCCGACGCCGGTTTGCGGTTCGAGATGGTGGCGGGCGGTCATCGTTTAAGTTCACTCCTCGCGCATTGATTGATAACGTTTGATGGCGTTTGACGAGTCGAAGCCAGCGAAGCGGGTGGCAGGCGGTGAGCCGTCGCAAGGCTTTCCGGCCTATGTATCGTTCGCGTCGTTGAGACGGGCGCGGAACGGGCACCGCCACTCTTCTTCGACGGCGCGCCCCGAATACTGTCGTGCCTCGCTGCGCTCGCCGTAGTTGCTGAGATTAGGGTTGAGCGAACCCTGCAACTTGAGTTCGCGCGCGCGGACTGTCTCACGCACGCGGTCGAACAAGCCCTGCTCGCGCAGCCGCTCGAATTGGAGGTGCGCGTTGAAGACGAGCGTAGGCCACGCGAAACGGCGTGCGTAACGCGAACTCTGCGGGTGCAGGCCGATGACGAAAAAGGCCGTCCCCGCGAAGCTGAAGGAAAAGTCTGCGTCCTCCGGGTCGCTGCTGACGGTCGCGTCCCAGGCGTGATACGCGCGGTCGAGTTCGTGCAAGCTCTGTAGTTGCGCCCACAGCAGTCTCTCCCAATCCCGCTCGTCGCGCGCGACGGGCGCGGCGAAACTGGCGATGAAGGTGGCATAGTCCGTCGCCAAAGTCGGACGCTCCCGTTCGTACTCCCACAGGTCGTAAGCCAGACCGGCGGTAGCCCCGCGCGTGTTCATCTCCGGGTACAGGCCGAAGCGATAAGTGTTGTTGATGATGGCCGACTTCCCGCCGATGCAGGAGAACTCTTGATCGAGCACGTGCGCGCGAAAACTTTGGTGGACTGACTCGGAGAGCGGCGTCGGGCGACGCTCAGGCTCAAGCGGGTGAATCAGCTGTCCGTCCCGCCACGCGGTATACATGCTATGTGCGCGCGCGAGTTCGTCCGTGCCGAACGGATTTGTCTTAACTATCGAAGCTGTCCCTACTGACATAACTGCTTGCTCGTACCCTAAACGCTCATCGCTCTCAAACAGGATGCAACGTGTTGCCGCTGCTAAGCGATCCGCTTGCCCGGCGCGAGAGGCGGTAAATTATCTCAAAACACGGGGAGCCGTTTGAATATTAACGCAATAATCATGTCGAACCCGTGTCATCACACTATCTTTCGTTCATAAAGACCGGGATAAAATGAGCCGCGTTTGGGTACGTAAACGTACAGTCTAAAGCGACCGGGCGTGTCAACATTCGTGACTTCCCAAATTACCCAGAGGCAAGCCATTTGGTAACGAACGTCGCAGACAGAGAAGATCTTGAGCGGGCGGACGGCGACCGCGCGACACGGGGCACCTACCTGCTGACTATTCGCCGCGTGCGCTTTGACCGGCGCGAGGCGGAGAGTTTCACAGACTACTTCCGTTCCATCGCCGCCGTTTGCGACGTGCTCGTCGTTGACGGTTCGCCGCCAGAGGTTTTCGCCGCGCACCGTGAGGCGTGGAGCGGCGTGTGCCGCCATGAGGCTGTAGACCCGCAATACAAGTACCTGAACGGCAAAGTCAACGGCATCCACACGGGCGTCGCCATCTCGGCGCACGAGCGCATCATCCTCGCCGACGACGACATTCGTTATACGCCCGGCGACCTGCGACGCATGCTCGCACTGCTCGCGGATTATGAGATGGTGCGCCCGCAAAACTACCTCAGTCCCCTGCCCTTCCGGGCGCGCACGGAGGCGGCTCGCATGCTCATCAACCGTGCGTGGATCGCCGAAGGCGACTACCCCGGCACGCTCGGCGTGCGCCGCAGCGCGATGCTCCGCGTCGGCCATTACGACGGCGACGTGCTCTTCGACAATGAAGAGATCGTGCGCCACTTCCGCGCGCAAAGCGCGCACGTCGCTTACGCGCGCGACTTCTTCATCCTCAAACGCCCACCAGGCTGGCGGAAGTGGCTGGAGCAGCGACCCCGTCAGGCTTACGAAGATTTCGTGATGCGCGCGAAGACCGCTTTTTTCACCCTGCTGCCCTTAACGCTCGCGCTTGTCTGGTTCGTCTCGGGTTGGAGGTGGGCGCTCGGTTTCGCGTCGGCGGTGGCGGCGGGCGCGGTGCTCGTCGCGGCGAGCGGCCTGAGCGACGGGGCAACGCGTTTCTTCCCCGCACGCCTCTGCCTCTACGCGCCCTTATGGATCGCGGAGCGCGTCGTCAGCACCTACTGGGCGTTCTACTGGCGCGCCGCATACGGCGGCTACCCGTTCGGCGACAAACTCGTCGCCAAAGGCACGGGTCGGGCGTGGCGCGTCGGCGGCAACGACGGCGGCGGCAGGAGTGGCCGCGCCGCGTCGAACACCCCTTCCGAACTTTAACCGAGTGGAACCTCAACCTCCCATTCCCCCTCTCGGCGACCTGCCCGAAGCCGACTTCCGCCGCCTGCTGCACGAGACAGCCGACTGGATCGCAGACTATCGCGCCGGTATCGAGACGCGCCGCGTCGCGCCGGACGCCGTGCCGAACGAGATCATAAACAGTCTGCCCGCCGTCCCGCCCGACGCGGCAGCGCCGCTCGAAGAGATTCTGCGCGACTTCGAACGGGTCATCATGCCCGGCATCGTCCACTGGGGGCACCCTTCCTTCCTCGGCTACTTCGCCACCACGACGAACGCGCCCGGCATCATCGGCGAGATGCTGGCCGCCGCCCTCACCGTCTCTGCAATGACGTGGCAGACTTCTCCCGCCGCCACCGAACTGGAGTTCGTCGTCCTCGATTGGATACGACAGATGCTCTCTCTTCCCGCAGACTTTCAAGGCGTCGTCTACGACACGGCCTCCGTCGCAGTCCTCCACGCGCTCGCCGCCGCACGCGAAGACTCAGGCTTCGACATCCGGCGTAAAGGGCTGGCCGGGCGCGCAGACATCCCGCAGTTCACACTCTACGCCTCGGACCAGGCGCACAGTTCGCTGGAGAAAGCGGCCATCACCCTCGGACTCGGCGAAGCGAACGTGCGGCGCATCCCTTCGGACGCCGAGTACAAAATGGACGTGGACGCCCTCCGCCGCGCCGTCGCAGCGGACTTGCACGCAGGCCGTCATCCGCTCGCCGTCATTGCCACCGTCGGGACGACTTCGGCGACGAGCGTTGACCCGGTTGACCAAATTGCAGACCTGTGCCGCGACCGACGCATCTGGCTGCACGTCGATGCCGCTTACGGCGGCGCGTTGGCGCTCCTTGAAGAAGGCCGCCACGTGATGTGCGGCGTCGAGCGCGCCGATTCCGTCGTCTTCAATCCGCACAAGTGGCTCTTTGTGCCGCTCGACTTCAGCGCGCTCTACGTGCGTCGCCCCGAAACGCTCCGCCGAGTCTTCTCACTTGTCCCCGAATACCTGCGCGGCGACGCCGAACGCGCCCGTGAAGAGGTGCCCAACTACATGGACTACGGCATCCAACTCGGACGCCGCTTCCGCGCACTCAAAGCGTGGTTTGTCATCAGCGCCTTCGGGCGCGAGGGACTCGCCGCACGCATCCGCGAACACTGCCGCCTCGCAGCGCTCTTCGCCTCGTGGGTCGAGGCCGACGCGCGTTTCGAGACGCTCGCGCCCGTCCTGATGGGCGTCGTCTGCTTCCGCGCCCGCGTGCCCGGCCAGAATGCGTGCGTTGAAGGCGGCGGTGTTGAGACTCCCAATGCGTCATCGGACGAGTTGAACGAGCGGCTCCTCGCGCGCATCAACGCGACCGGCGCGGCCTACATGACGCACACGCGCCTGCACGACACACTCGCACTGCGCATCGCCGTCGGCAACGTGCTCACCACCGAGCGGCACCTCGCGGGTGTCTGGAAGTTAATCTGCAACCAGTTGTCAGAGATGAGCGAAGAGGCGGCGGGGTGAAAGGTCTTGAAAGGTTTTGCAAGGTTTCGGAGTGTGCCGCACTTTTGAGCGCGAGAGTTGCCCCGCCTGCTCGCGGCCTCAACGAATGCAGATGTGCTGACCAAAATTGTTGACGCTCGGCCAACTTTGAGATAAAAGCATCCCGCCTCGATTATCTACTCGCGACGGGAGAGAGTTGAATGTCTATCAATGAAGAAAAGTTGAATCAATTATTGGGAAAGTTTGTCGCAGACTTCGGCGCGGCATTCCACGCCGGTCTGGTTGTGATCGGCGAGAGCCTCGGTCTTTACAAGGCGTTGGCGCAGGCGGAGCAACCTCTTACTTCCGCCGAATTAGCCGAGCGAACCGGCACGACCGAGCGTTACGTGCGCGAGTGGCTCTGCTCACAGGCGGCGGGAGGGTACGTCGAGTATGACGCGCAGACGGGGCGTTACTTCCTCACAGCGGAGCAAGCGTTCGCTTTGGCCGACGAACAGAGTCCGGCATATTTACCCGGAGCTTTTTTGCTGGCCGTCTCCGCGCTGAAAGCCGTGCCGAAGATTACGGAAGCATTTCGCACGGGCGAGGGTTTCGGTTGGCATCAACACGATCACGGATTGTTTCGCGGCACCGAAATGTTTTTCCGCCCCGGTTACGCAGCCAACCTGGTCAACTCATGGATTCCCGCTTTTGACGGGCTTGAGGCCAAGCTCAAGGCGGGGGCGAAAGTAGCAGATGTCGGGTGCGGGCTTGGCGCTTCGACAATCCTCATGGCGCAGGCATTCCCCAACTCTACTTTCATCGGTTTCGACTATCACGATAAGTCCATCGAAATGGCGCAGCAGAAGGCGGCTGAGGCGGGGGTGGCTGACCGGGTGGAGTTCGCCGTCGCTAAAGCTAAAGACTACCCCAGAGAAAACTACGACTTCGTCACGTTCTTCGATTGCCTGCACGACATGGGCGACCCCGTCGGCGCGGCAGCCCACGTCAGGGAGTCGCTCGCCCCCGATGGCACGTGGATGATCGTCGAGCCTTTTGCCGAAGACCGATTGGAAGATAATCTGAATCCGGTCGGACGCATCTATTATTCCGCTTCGACATTGCTCTGCACCCCCGCCTCTCTGTCGCAGGAAGTAGGACTTGCGCTCGGAGCGCAAGCGGGCGAGGCGAGGCTGCGCGAGGTTGTTTCCGCCGGAGGATTCAAGCACTTTCGCCGCGCCACCGAAACGCCCTTCAATCTGATCTTCGAGGCGAAGCCCTAACGAATTTAAGAGGGGCGGTTCAAATCAAGCTGCCCCTCACAACGCATCCAACCCGCCGTCGCGAGTACCGCGAGTCCTTCGCCGAAGGCGCGGGCGTAAATCTACTTCGCCATGTCAAATGCAAATCTGGTTTTAGATGTCTCCAACCACTCAACAACGCTTTCCGAATTAGCAACTTCGCCCTGCATTATTGCGAGCAACAAATCTTTACTAAGAACAGTGTTAAAGGACGACTCGTAAACCTTCGCCTTGGATTGTCCCGCGAGCTTAAGTATAAACGGCACCCTGCGTTGGTTCTCACTTACAATAAGTGATTCGTCCTCCTCATTAAAATAGTACTTCTTGCCATACCACATATTCCTTCTCCAAGGGTGGTCGCTGGAGATGAGGACGACAGTGTCGTCCCACACTCCGGCTCCTTCCATAGCATGACGTATATCTCCCAGAGTACGGTCTGCCAGTGCCAGTCCATCTAGATAACTGTTTGCTTTACGCGACGAGAACACGCCAGCCTCTCTATCGAAAAAGGTGGGCGGGTGAGGAACTGACAAATGGACAAATATCAATCCCAGGTTAGGGTCAGCCACAGCACTCAGCGACTCCTTCAACAAGCCGACATAGGACAGAATAAGTCCTTCCACTGTTTCGGCATCGCCTCTAGGTATACTTTGGAGCCGCATACCCGAGAGCCGCTTGACCAGAGGCACCGCCTCAAGGCTGGAGGCAGATAACTGAAGCATATTATAGATTATTCTTTCATCACGGCTGTCTACCATATTCCTGGCCGAATCCCCGTAGCACTTAGTCGTCACCCGGTTGAACAATCTGCAATAGGGAAGATACCAGCCGATAATGGCCGTATTTTGTCCCTTCTCGCGGGCTTGTGAAAATATGGTCGGCTGCGTGCTCCAATGAGCCGTCTCTCCACTTTTGTGAAAGCGGATAGCTAACTCATCCTCGCTGATCGGTTCTGCTTTATCTACAAGCCTACCGATTGTTAAGGACGGCAGCGAGAGCAGCGTCTCATCGGCAGGAGCGACAGCATTGGTTGCGACCAGCGCCTCACCGCGCAATCTATCAAACTCCGGGAGATGCAACGAGGGAGGCCGATTCACAAATGCAAGGTGCTGGTCGAGTTCGTCAAAAATTACCCACACGATGCGATTTTTTTGCGCCCCTCTTGCAGGTGATGCTAAAGGTTTCGAATTTTCATATTTCATCGCCTGCCAGATGGCTTGTCCGTAAAAGACCAATAGGCACGGGGATAAAATTAAGAACAGCGTGATCGTGCTCTCTGTAATACGTCTTAGCCCGAA
>DASWNS010000603.1:0-6056 GCA_036399115.1 Pyrinomonadaceae bacterium
ACGCTCGATTATTGAAAATTTTGATTGAGCAACTATAGCGCGTCTGTGTGGCAAAGCATTCACGGGGAAACGATGAAGGAGGAACGATGAATTGAAGACAAGAGCTTTTGCTTTACTTCATCGTTCATCGTTCATCGTTCATCCTTCCTCGCTTCCTCTGTGCTTTAGAGAGGGAGTTGGAGTCGCGCTTCGCAGCCTGTGCCGTTCCTACGGTTGGTGAGGGTCAGCGTGCCGCCGTGCGCTTCGGCGATCTGGCGGCTGAGGACGAGGCCGATGCCGGAGCCTCCCGGCTTCGTGGTGAAGAAAGGGACGAAGAGATTCGTCGTGTTGGAAAGCCCCGGCCCCTCGTCTTTGATGGAGAGGGTGAAGTGATTCGTGTTCTTGGTCCAACTCACGGAGACGCCGCCGCCCGTTTGCAGCGCGGCATCCACGGCGTTACGTTGCAAGTTGATCAGGAGTTGTTCGAGTTGGTCGCCGTCGGCCTGCACCACCAACTCTGCGCCGGGGAGAATTTTGACGGGCAGCCGCGTCTCAAGTTCCGCCACCCGACGCACCAGCGCGCCGACATCAATAGGCGCGAAACGCGGCGGGGGCAGGCGCGCGAGATGCGCGTAAGCCTGCATGAAGCGGCTCAGGGATTCGGAACGCGAGCCGATGATGGAGAGGCCGCGCTGCATGTCTTCGTGCCAGTCGAGCGGGCGGGGTTCGCGCACGAGCAGGCTCTCCAGACTCCCTGCGATGGATTTGATCGGCGTCAGAGAGTTGTTCAACTCGTGGCCGAGCACGCGCACGAGTCGCTTCCAAGCCTCGCGTTCCTCTTCGCGCAGTTCGCGGCTGAGGTCGGAGAGGACGAGCAATTGATGCGGCAGGCCGCGCTCGCGAAACGCGCTGCGCCCCACACCCCAACGCCCCGCGCGACCGGGAAATGTCTTCGGGATGATCTGCGAATCGTCGGCGCGCGAAAAATGTAGAAACTCTTCGAGGCCGAGTTCGACGGCGGTGCGACCGAGGAGACGCACGGAAGGCTGCGCGAAGAGCCGCTCGCCCGCACGATTGACGAGGCGCAGGCGTTCCTCTTCGTCGAAGGCGAAGACGGCGACATCGATCTCGCTCATCACCGTGCGCAGCAGCGCGGTAGCCTCCATTGCGCCGAGCCGCTGCGCGCGCAAAGTCTCGCCCAGCGCGTTGACCTCCAGCATCACGTCGCCGAGGGCGTCTTCGCGTCCCGCGCCGCGCGCGCGAATCGAATAGTCGCCTTCGCGCAGGGCGGCGAGGAGGTTCGAGAGCGTTTGCAGGTGGCGCACCACGCGCCCGCGCAGGGAGAAGGCGAAGCCGAGCCAGAAGCCGCAGATGAGGAGCGTGAGCGTCCACTGCACCTTGATCGTGTAGGGACGATCCCAGAGCAGGATGAGCGAGATGAGCGTGCCGGGCAGGCCGCCGAGCAAGGCCGTGAGGAGAATGCGCTGCTCGTGGTTCAGTCTTTCGCGCCGGGTGGGTTGCGGTGTCGGTTGGCCTTCATAAGCCATAACGTTGAAGTCGTCTGTAGAGCGCGCTCCGGCTGAGTCCGAGTGCTTCCGCCGCCTGCCCGACGTTGCCGTCGAAGCGCGCGAGAGTTTTGCGAATCAGGAAACACTCTACCTCATCGAGGCTCATCTCTTCGAGTCCGCGTTCGGCCTCGCGTCCCGGCTGCAAATTGAGATCGGCGGCTTCAACCTGTTCGCCCCGCGCCATCAACACCGCGCGCTCCACCGCATGGTCCAACTCGCGCACGTTCCCCGGCCACTCGTAATTCAGCAGCGACCGCGTGGCTTCCCCGGAAAACGTCGTCAGGGGTTTGCGATAGCGACGCGCGTAGATGTTGAGAAAATGGTGTGCGAGCAGAGGAATGTCTTCGCGCCGTTCGCGCAGAGGCGGCAAGCGTATCTCAACCGTGTTCAGACGAAAAAGGAGGTCTTGACGAAACCGCCCGCCCGCGACCTCTTCTCTTAGGTCTGCGTTGGTCGCGGAAAGGATCCGCACGTCAACGCGCCGCGTCTTCGAAGAACCGACGCGTTCAAACTCTCCCGTCTCGACGATGCGCAGAAGTTTTGCCTGTTGCGGCAGCGGGACGTTGGCGATCTCGTCGAGAAAGATCGTCCCGCCGTCTGCCAACTCGAACCGCCCGACGCGATCCGTCTTGGCATCGGTAAACGCGCCTTTGACATGGCCGAACAGTTCGCTCTCGAAAGTGCCTTCGGAGAGCGCGCCGACGTTGACCGTGACCATCGCTTTCACCGCACGCGGCGAGATGGCGTGTAGCGTCTGCGCGACAACCTCTTTGCCCGTGCCGTTTTCGCCCGTCACGAGCACGTTGGCGTCAGATGCGCCGACGCTCTCGATGAGTTGGAGCACGGGGCGCATGCTCGCGGCGGTGGCGATCATGGTTTGCGGCGTGTGCCCGTCGCGCAGCAACTTGTTCTCGGCTTCGAGGCGTTGACCTTTGCGCAGCGCGCGGCTCAGTTCGATCTGCGTGCGCAGCACGGAGAGCAGGCGCGCGTTCTCCCAGGGCTTCTGTATGAAATCGCGCGCGCCGCGCCGCATCGCTTCCACCGCCACTTCGACGCTGCCCCATGCCGTCATCACCACCACAGGCAAGCTCGCGTCGAGCATCTGGACGCGCGAGAGCAGATCGAGTCCTTCCTGCCCGGAGGTCGTATCGCGCGTGTAGTTGAGATCGATCAGGAGCAGATCGAACTCTTTCGCTTTGATCGCGACGAGCACGTCCGATGGCGACGTGACGGCCTCCGTCTGATACCCTTCGCCTTTCAGCAACAGGCGCAGGGCTTCGAGCACGTCGAGTTGATCATCTGCGACGAGCACGCGCGGAATATTGGGTTCATTCGTTTTCATTCGTTGAAGTGAGCCGCGTAGATAAAAGCGCGCTCACGGCTTCCATGTTATTCATTAATTTTAGCGCGGACGCAACTCAAAAGCCCCTCCCCGGCGCGGGAGATGCCTACTCATAGCGGAGCGCGATCATCGGATCAACTTTCGTCGCGCGTCGCGCCGGGATGTAACAGGCCAGCAGCGTGACGAAAGACAGCAGCGAAGTAATCCCCACGAAAGTCAGAGGGTCGGTCGCGCTGATGCCGTAGAGCAAGCTCGACATGAGCCGGGTCAGAGCGAACGCGGCGGTGAGTCCGATCAAGCCGCCGGCGAGCAGGAGCGTCATGCCCTGGCGCAGCACCATTTTCAGGATGTCGCCCGGTTGCGCGCCGAGCGCCATCCGCACGCCGATCTCGTGCGTGCGCTGCACCACGACGTAAGACATCACGCCGTAGAGTCCGACGGCGGCCAACAGCAACGCTGCCACGCCGAACACGCTGAGTAGAACCGCGACCATCCGCTCATTGGATAACGCGTCGGCGAGGTGCGCGGAGAAAGTGTTGATCTGGTAGAGCGTCAGGTTCTTGTCGAGGTTCTTCAACTCGGCGCGCACTGCCGGGAGCACCGTCAAGGGGTCGCCCTCCGTGCGCACGAAGAGCGTCATCGAGGACATCCCCTTTTGCGCCTGCGGCGTGTAGAAGAACGGCAGAGGCTCCTCGACCAAGCCCCTGTACCGTGCATTCTTCACCACGCCGACCACCTCTAAATAAGATTCATCCGAACCCTTCCTGATCCGCCTGCCCAGAGGATTCGCGCCGGGGAAATAACGCCTCGCAAACTCTTCGTTGATGATGACGACTCCGGGCGCGCCCTTCCTGTCCTCCGCGCTGAAGTCGCGGCCTTGTAGGAGCGGAATGCCAAGCGTCTTGAAATAGTCGGGGCTGATGATATTCGTGTTGAGTTCCGTGTCCTCCTTCGGCTGCGGTTGATAGCCTTCGACGGAGACACCCGTGCGCATCCCGCCGCCGCTGACGGGAACGATGTAAGCCAGCGCGACCGAGCGCACGCCGGGCAGCGCGCCCACTTGCTCACGCACCCTGCGATAGAAGAGTTGCTCCTCTTCCTGCTCCATCTTCGCGCCGCGCCTCTCCATCCGCGTGAGCAGCACATTCTCCGCGTTGAAACCCGGATCAGCGGTTGAAGCGGCGCGCAGGCTGCGCATGAACAGTCCGGCGCAGATGAGCAGGACGAGCGACAGCGCGACCTGTAAGACGACGAGCACATTGCGCAACCCGAACCGACCGAACCCGCGCACCTCAGGCGCACTCGTGTCGTCCTTCAAAGCCGACAGCAGATTCGGGCGCGAGGCTTGGAGCGCGGGCACAAGGCCGAACACGATCCCGGTCAGCAAGGATAGGCCGAGCGTGAAGCCGAGCACGCGCCAGTCAACGCCGAGGTCAAGCCCGCTCGCTTCTCCGGCGGGAAAGAATTTCGGCAGGATGTCGGAAGTCCAGAGCGTCAACAGGAGTCCGAGAAAACCGCCGAGCATCGCCAGGCACATGCTCTCGGTCAACAATTGCCGCACGAGCCGGAAGCGACCCGAACCGAGCGCGAGCCGGATGGCGATCTCGCGTCGTCGCGCGGAGGCTCGCGCCAGCAACAGGTTCGCCACGTTGGCGCAGGCGATCAAGAGCACCAGCCCGACCATCAACATCAGCATCCCCGTCACCCCGGCGATGGTTTTGCGTTGCTGCGGGTTGAAGCGCGATTCAGACACGACGGTAACGGGGCGCGGCTCGTTCGGTCGCTCAAGCGTGCCCCGGTTCGTTTCGGGATATTCCTGTGCGAGGCGCGCGAAGATGGCTGTGAGTTCGGCGTTCGCCTGTTCGGGCGTCGCTCCTTCCTTGAGTCGCCCGACGATTTCGAGGCCGCGACTGCCGCGCGCACTCGTGTTGTTCACGCGCGGAATCAACGGCTGCCAGAACTCCGGCGGCAAGCCCATGTGCAAGCCGCGAAAATTCTCCGCCGCCACGCCGACCACCGTGTGCGCGCGCCCGTCGAGATGGATCGTGCTGTTGACGAGATTGGGATCGGAGTTGAACCGTCTTTGCCAGAGGTTATGGCTGATGACGATGACCGGATTACCGCTCGCCGCACTCTCATCTTCCGGCAAGAGCGTGCGACCGGCGGAAGCCCCGACGCCGAGCACTTTGAAATAGTTGCTCGTCACTGCCTCGCCACGCAGACGTTGCGGCTCATCGTTTCCGGTCAGGCTCGCCACGGCCTGTTCGTAAGCCGCGAGTCCTTCGAAGGCGTTCGCCCCTTCACGAAAAGAGAGGTAGTCGGGATAAGAGGAACTGCCGTAAAGGCCGCTGCTGTAATCGCTCGTATAAACGGCGGCGAGTCGCTCCGGCGATTCGACGCCGACGATTGGCCGGAGCAACAGCCCGTTGATCAGGCTGAAGATCGTCGTGTTCGCCCCGATGCCGAGCGCCAGCACCACGACCGCCACCCCTGTAAAGCCCGGACTCTTCCACAGCATCCGCGCGCCATAACGCAAGTCTTGGATCAGTGTTCCCATCTGCAAACCTCTATCTTTAAGTGACGAGTGACAAGTGACGAGTTAAGACAGGTTCTTTCTAAGTGAAGAGCGACGAACAGGAACTAATGTGTGACGGGCAGGAACAAAGCTCCTGTTTTAACCTGTCACCTGTCACTCGTCACTCGTCACTTGTCACTCGTCACTGCTTTTTTGTCGCGGCGGTGAGCACACGACCGCGTTCGTGATCCGAGCCGAGCGCGTGCGCGGCTTCGATGACGGCGACGCGCACGGACTCATTCGCCGCGCCCCGCTTCGACGCGCGAATCAACACGTTCGCCTTCTCGAAGTCCGAACTCATCCTGCCCGCAGATTTGAGCGCGAGAATGATCGTCTCGGTCGCCACGTCGTCGCGTTGGAGCAGGACGGCCAGCACGCGCCCGCGCTCGTAATCGGAAGAGAGCGTGTCGAGCATGGTGAAGAAGGCCGCGCGCACCTCTCTGTCCGAGAGGCTCTGCTTCAAAACTTGTATGAGCAGCGTGGCCTTCTCGTAGTCCGAACTGATCGCGCGCGAATTCTGCGTGAGCAACTTCGCCAACTGCTCGCCGCTCAGGTTTCCCTGTTCGAGCAGCAGGCTCGAATAGACGCGCCG
>DASWNS010000604.1:0-9244 GCA_036399115.1 Pyrinomonadaceae bacterium
CATCGAGTCGGCGCGGTCTACCTGACCTGCGCTGAACTTGTACATGCAGGGGTCGTCCGTGTAGTCCATGAAGTTTTCGTAAGGATCGAGTCCTGCGTTCGACTTGCAGGTGTCCAGCGCCCTCGTGGGACAGCCGAAGACGTTCGTGCGCTCGGCGGGGGTGTCCGCGACGCCGTCGCCCGCGCCCTGGCAGCCGCCTTGGAAAGTGTGGTAGAGGCCGAGCCAGTGACCGGCTTCGTGCGTGCCCGTGTCGCCTTCGTTGTAGGGAGCGTAGTTGGAGCCGGGGAGGGTCGCCCAGTAGCAGATCACGCCGTCCATCTTGGGTCTGGTCGCGTATTCATTCGGGAAGGTCGCCCAGCCGAGGTAACCGCCGCCGCCGGTGGTGTAAAAGTTCAGGTCGTCGGCACTGCCCTGACGCAGCGCATTCTTCATCTGCGCTTCGGCAGCCGAGCCGAGTCCCGCGTTATACCACGAATCGTTCATCGTGCGCGTGGCAAGTCCGGCCTTGGCGAAACGGAACGACATGTTGGCGGCAGCGCCTCTATAAGCGGGGAGGTCTAAACCGGCGTAATGCTCGTTCATCGCAACGATCTGAGCGTCGAGATTCGCTTCGGGAATGTTGCCAACCCCATTCGACGCATAAACGACGTGGAAATAGACCGGGATGATGACGGAACCCGCCGGGTAGATGCGGGCGCCATCGGTGGAGGTGCCGCCACCGCCGCCCTGACCGCCGCCGTTGGCCGCGCGGTTTTTCTCAATGTGCTTGTTGACCTGCTCAATTTCGATGTCGTCGGCGTGGCGCGTTTGGCACTTTCTGCCGGCGTCGAGGAAGTCTTTATGGGATTCAAAAACGGTGCCGTCGGGGGCGACGATTCTGCCGTCACTTCTGATAGCTGATTGAGAACCGGGATCGTCCGGACGACCTTGCGCGCCAGCATTTTTGAGGGGGGCGCTGGAGAGCAGGAATGCGAAGCTGATTGCAAACAGAACTAAGGCGAGCGTGAACTTTTTCATTCTTTCCTCCGAAGCTAAGTTAATATTGTGAGTGGGAAGGGTGGGACGGTCCCAACCAAGAGAGCGGGCACTATACTACTTATGCGAGTTAATTAACAGCTTTTTTTTAAGACAGCCGGAGCAATAACCAGCCAAAAACAGCGTGCCTCTCTCCGTAACAGAAAAAGAACAAATCTCGCGGCACTGAGATGCTTTAAAGGCGAACCGCTCGACTCCGCTCGTGAACCGTCTCCCGGCTCTTCAATGCTTCTTCTTCCCTCTGCGTTCGGAAAAACGGCGTAGCATCTGGGGCAGCAAGAGCGACGTTTGGATGACCGAGCCGGTCGTGAAGCGGCGCGCGAAGCCGCGAAACAGTTCGGCGGCGCGCGGCGTGTAACTAAACCACCAGAGATCATGCAGGCGCGCCAGCCGGTTGACGTGAATGTGCTGCGCCACGACGAGTTCCAGTAATCCTGCGCGCCCGTGCGTGCGCCCGATGCCGGAGAGCTTCACGCCGCCCCAGGGCGTCTGCGCGATGCCGTGCGTGTAGAGCACTTCGTTGACCATCACCGTACCTGCTTCCAGACGTTCCGCGACGCGCTCGCCCCGCCTGATGTCCCTGGTCCACACGCTCGCGGTCAAACCGTAGGGGCTGTCGTTGGCGCGTGCGATGGCCTCTTCCTCCGTCTTGAAAGTCATCAACGGCAGCACCGGCCCGAAAGTCTCCTCGCGCATCAACTCCATCGTGTGATCGACTCTGTCCACCACGGTCGGCGCATGAAACGTTCCCGCCGGGTTTTCACCGCGACCGCCGCCCGCGAGGATTCGCGCGCCCTGCGCCAAAGCGGCGCGCAACTGTTCTTCGACGATCTCGCGTTGCCGCACGCTCGACATCGCGCCGATGTCCGTGCCCTCCCGCGCGCCCTCGCCCTGCTTGAGCGCACGCGTCAACTCGACGACGCGCGCCGTAAACCTCTCCGCGATCTCTTCGTGCACGTAGCAACGCTCGACCGACGCGCATGCCTGCCCCGCGTTCGCAAACGCGCCCCACACCGCCGCCTGCGCCGCCGCTTCGACGTTCGCATCTTCAACCACGAGCATCGGGTCTTTGCCGCCGAGTTCGAGCACGCACGGGATCAGTTTTCGCGCCGCCGCTTCGGCCACGCGCCGCCCCGTCGCCACGCTGCCCGTGAACATGATCTTATCCACGCCCGCTTCGACGAGCGCCGCGCCCGTCGCTCCCGCGCCCGTCACGACCGACAGTAGATCGTCCGGCAGTCCCGCGCGCTTGAAGACCTCGCCGATCTTCTGCCCGACAAGCGGCGTCAACTCGCTCGGCTTCAAGACCACCGCGTTTCCCGCCATCAGCGACATCACGACTTCACCGAGCGGGATCGCCCAGGGGAAGTTCCACGGCGAAATAATTCCCACCACGCCGAGCGGTTTATAGACGATGCGTGACGAGCGACCCATCAAGTTGTACTGACCAAGACCGATCCTCTCGTCTTTCAACAGGCGACCTGTGCGCCGCGCGAAGAACTGTATGAGGTCGAGCGTGGGCACGAGTTCCATCATCAACGCTTCCGTCGCGGGCTTCCCGGACTCGCGCGAGATCAGATGCGCGATAGCATCCATCTCTTCAAGCACGAGCGCACGCGCGCGGAGCATGATGCGCCCGCGCTCCGCGTAACCGAGCGCGCCCCATACCTTCTGCGCCGTACGCGCACGCTCCACCGCCTGCGCCACCTCCGCTGTGGAGAAGACGTGCGCGCGTCCCACCTCTTCGCCCGTCGCCGGATCGTACGAGATGATCTCTGCGGGTTGCTGCTCGTGCCTCTGGCGCGTCCCGCTCACTTCCTGAAATTGAGTTGCCATAAGATTTGTGTGTCGTCGTCTTGCTGTTCCGGCGAGGTACGACAAATTATCATCCGAAAACATCTCTGTGGGAAGCGTCGGCAAGACGCCCGCGTGCGTGGCTCTTCATGCGCCCGCGCTTCTTCGGTTACAATGCTGGTAATAATGCTCGCACTACCTTAACACGCTCGATTGTTTCCGAAGGAGAGACTTATGCCACGACCACAACTCGCGGAGTTTATGCGGCGCATGGAACCGGATTCCATCGCCATCATTCCAAGCGCGCGCGAAGCCAATCGCTCCAACGACACGGACTATCGCTATCGTCAGGATTCCGACTTCTTCTACCTGACGGGCTTCAACGAACCGGAAGCCATCGCCGTCGTCGCGCCTTCACATCCCGAACACAAGTTCATGCTCTTCGTGCGCCCGCGCGACCCGGAAAGAGAGATTTGGGACGGCAGGCGCGCCGGAGTTGAAGGCGCGCGCAGAGAGTACGGAGCGGATGCCGCGCACACCTTTCAGGAGTTCAAAGACAAACTGCCCGAACTCTTGAACGGCCCCGCGAATCTCTATTACAAACTCGGCGCAAACAGCACGCTCGACGAAATGATCGTGCGAGAACTGCGAAATTTGCGCGCCAACCCGCGCACGGCCAAACACGCCCCCGACCACATCATCGAACCCGGCACGCTCCTGCACGAGATGCGCCTCATCAAGTCGGAAGAAGAGATCGCGCTTATGCAACGCTCCGCCGACATCGCATCGGAGGCGCACCGCGAGGCGATGCGTGCTGCGCGACCGGGGATGAAGGAATACGAGATCGAAGCTCTCATCGAGCACATCTTCCGCCGCCATGGCGCAACTGCCCCCGCCTACACTTCCATCGTCGGCGCGGGCGCAAACGCCACCATCCTCCACTACATCAACAACGACGGCACGCTCGAAGACGGCGACCTGCTGCTCATAGATGCGGGCGCGGAATATCAAGGCTACGCTTCCGACATCACGCGCACCTTCCCCATCAACGGTCGCTACACGCAAGCGCAACGCGAAGTCTACGAACTCGTGCTCAAGGCGCAGGTGTCCTGCATCGAGAGGGCGCGTCCCGGCGTGACGATGGACGAACTCAAAAAGCACTCGATTGAAATTCTGACGGAAGGCATGGTGCGACTCGGACTGTTGCAGGGCGAGCCGGAGAAGTTGATCGAAGAAGAGAAGTATAAGCAGTTCTACATGCACGGCCTCGGCCACTATCTCGGCCTCGACGTGCACGACGTAGGGCCATACTACGCGCGCGGCACGAAACAGGGACGACCGCTCGAAGCCGGAACCGTGATCACCATCGAACCCGGCATCTACATCGCCCCCGATACGCAGAACATCCCCGAACAATATCGCGGCATCGGCATCCGCATCGAAGACGACGTACTCATCACACCCGAAGGCAACCGCGTCCTCACCACCGCCGCCCCCAAACAGATCGAAGAGATTGAAGCGTTGATGAGAAAGCAGTGACGAGAAAGACAAGTGATGAGTAATGAGTGATGAGTGATGAGTGAGAACCGAAGACTTGTCTTTCACTCATCACCCATCACTCATCACTTCTTTCTCGTCACCCGTCACTGTTTTAGTATCCTGTGGCGAAGAGGTTCATTGCGCCTTTGAGGCCGCAGTGCTGGTATTTGTGATAGACCTCTGCGGCGCGCTTGCGAATCTGCGCGCCGCTCTCCTTTTTAATCCAACCGTCAATCGCCCGCTCTAAAATGTAGGCTTCGGGAGCCATGAGATTGGTCGTCCAGAGGAGCGGCGTCGCGCCGGTTTCTTTGAGCGCGGGGGCAAAGTAGTTTTTGCTGGCGCAGGCGAGGATGATGGCGTCGCGCGGTTCGTCGTCCTTTTTCTGCGGGTGGTGCGGGAGACGAAAATCCATCAGCCCGTCGTGGCCGACGTAGGCGACGAGACGCGCGCTCCCGGCGATGTGGAAATTGACGGGCGCAGCAGACGCAGGGACGTTGACGCCGAGCGCGTCGCCCGCGCTGCCGGAAGCGGCTTCGAGAAAATCTATCGTCGCCTGTTTGATCTCGCTTCCGCGATAAGCGTCTGCGACGAGGAAGAGTTGTTCGCGTGCGTGCTTGAAGACGAGGCGTTCGAGAATGGCGGGCTGCGGGTTGGAAATGCTTGTGAGGAGCTTCCAGTCTTTGCTTCGGCTGAAGAAGGTCTTGACGCCGAAGGCTGCGCCCCAGTAGAGATTGTTGGCCGGGTCTTCGCCGTTGCCGAGCCGCGCGGAGACGGGCACGATGCCTTGATTGACGTTGTCGCAGAGCGCGACGAAGACGTGTATCACAGGCACCGGGTTGCGCGCCGCGGCCTCGCGCTGCCTCTCGCTCACAGGCTTGGGCGCAGTGCCCGTCTGACTCTGCGCCGCGCCGCCCGTGCGCGCCAAACTCCCGTCTTGAGCGTGGCAGCCCGCGAGCGCGGCGAACAGGGCGAGGGATAACACAATCTCCGTCAAGCGTCTCATGGCTGTTTCGCTCCTCACCCTAGATATAGACACCACGAGCCGGAAGTTGTTCCGTAAACTCTACACTCACTCACACAACTCACTCACGAAAGTCACTCGCGCAAGCCATACACGAAGGTCATTCACGAAGGTCATTCACGAAAGTCACTCGATAACTCGTCGATGATCTCGCGGGCGGTGGCGCGTGCGCGTTCGAGTTCGTCTGTGCCGTAGGAGACTGCGCCGACGACGGCGTGGCCGCCGCCGCCGTAGCGTTCGCAAATTTTGGCGATGTTGTGTGTGCGCGGGCGCGGACTCCACGGGTTCGAGCCGACGGAGATTTTCGTGCGCTTCGAGGTGCGCGTGACGGCCACGGAGTAGGTCGTCTCTGGATGAAGATAATAGGGAATGAACTTGTTGAAGGCTTCGTGCCCTTCGTCTACGAGATCGAAGGTGACGACGCCGCGTGCGTAAGCGATCTTGCGGCGGACGACTTCGAGCGTCTCCCGGTGTCGCAAGAGGATCGGGTGGAGACGTTCCTGCACTTCCGCGCTCGTCGCCACTTCGTCGAGCGAGCGTTCGGCCAATTCGCGGATAAGCTTTTCGAGAAACCAATCGTCGGGCACGTTCTCGATCACCTGCATCAATTGCAGCGCGGGCGCGCGAAGTTCAACCACCTGCGCGGGCGATTCATAAAACGCGCCGTCGATGATGTGCGCCCATTCGATGAGGGGCGCAAGTCCGGCGTCGCTGTAGCCGAACTGTTCATGCGCGATGCGTGCGATGAACTCGGTGCAGGATTTGCTGTCGGCGTCCCAGAATTTCCGACCCGAACGGTCGGCGTGAAAATGGGCTTCATCTTCGGGCGTGAGGAAGGCCGACTGGTGATGGTCGAACCACCAGGTGAGTCTGTCCGAAGACGAATATTTGAAATCGACGATGGCGTTCTCGTCGCCGTCGAACATCTCTTCGTCGAAGAGCGAGCCGGGGCGGTGCAGGAGCGGCGTGTACTGCACGTCCACGCCCTCACTGCTCTTCATGCGTGTGCGATAGAAGCGCGTGAAGACCGCCGCCGACGCTACCCCGTCGAAGCAGTGGCCGTGATAGAGCAAACGTAGTTTCATCTGTGCCCGTACTGAAAAGAGATTTGACGACAAGACAGCACGCGATTTTAGCAGCACTCGCGACGCGCGCGAAGGACGCAAGCCCGGAGGAGCCGTGCGGCTTGCCGGAAAAGCGAAATGCGGAGAGGAAAACTTTCGCTCTCCCCTCCGCACTTCGTTTTTTCCGATCCCTGCCTGAGTTGCTTACGGCTGGGTCGTGTTAGGACCAAAGCGGAAGCGATACTCGGTCGAGTTCATGAAGCCGTCGATCATCAGGCGTGGGCGCGCACGCGGGTCGATGGCCGGGTTATTGAGCACGTTGAGCCACGCCTGATAGCCGGACGCGTCCGGCGTGCGGCGTAGATAGCCGAAGTATTGCATGGCGACGAACGCCTGATTGAACTGCGCGTTCGCGGCCTCGGTGCTCTCGACGATGATGCGCAAGACATCTGCGCGCGTCTTGGTCCCGGCGTTCAGCGAGTTGACGAGCGAGTTGCGCGTTTCGCCGGTAGCAGGGTCAGCCGCCGTCAGAGTGATGTTGAGGTTTGCGAGCAAGCGGTCGACAAAGGCTTCGTTGGTCGTTCCGGCGAAGGCGTTGACGAAGGCCGTGCGCGCCACCCAATCTTCGGCGAAGTCGAGCCGCTTGGCGAACACTTCCGCCGCCGTCGCGCCTGAGACGCGCCGGAGGTCTGGGGCGAACTGGTCGTATTCCGGGTAGTAGTTCGGGTTGTTCGCTGCGCCGAAGGAGGCTTTGTAATAGAGGAAGATGGGCAAGCCCTTGAAGCGGAACTCCGGCGAGCCGAAGAACGACTGCGAGGTGATGATGCGGTCGCACCCGGCGGACGGGTCGTTGAAATTCCCCGCCGCATTGAAGCGGTTCGGGCAATTGTTCAAGACAGCCGACCACGGCTCGCTCGGTTCGGGTTCGCGCGAGAGGAAGTCGAGATACTGCATGCGCACGAAGAAGGGCGTCTGGTTGATCGGATTGCCCGTCGGCGGCGCCGTATCGTCAAACTGGATCGTCACGTCGGCGGTGGCCTGCCCGCCGAGCGTCGCGCCCTGCGCGTTGCTGAGCGAGATCCGGAATATCTCGTTGCCTTCGAGGTGCACGTCGTTGATGAGCGGGATGGTGAAGGTCTTCGCGGTTTCGCCGATGCCGAAGGTGAGCGTATCGACGGTCGTGGCGTAGTCGCAGCGCGCGTAGGCCGTGCCTTGCGGGTAGAGCGTGCCGTCCGGCCTTTTAACGGTCGGGTCGCAGGGCACAGCTTCCGGATTGTCAACCGTGGCGTATTCAACCGTGGCCGCGCCGTTCAGGTCGCCCGTGCGCGTGACAGTGATGGTGGCCGCCCTCGACGCGTCGTTTTCGTTGACCGTGTAGGTCGACGAACTGAACTGAATCATGGGCGTCGTACCGGCGGAAGTTTGCGTGACGGTGTGCGCGACGCCGTTCACAGTGATCGTGCCGACGCGCGTTGCGCTGGTCGTGTTGGCCGCCACCGTGTAGCGCACGCGGCCTGTGCCCGTGCCGCTCGTGAAGCCGGAGGTGATCGTGATCCACGGCGCGTTCGACGTGGCCGTCCAGGCGCACCCGTTCGTCGTCACGACCGTGAAGCGACCGTTGCCGCCGTCGTTTCTGAACGGGCGTACGCTCGGAGAGACGACGTAGACGCAGGCCGCGTCCTGCGTGACGGTGAAGGTCTGGTTATTGATCGTGAGCGTTCCCGTGCGGGGCGCGTCCGTCGTGTTCGCGGCGACGGTGTAGGTCACCGTGCCGGTGCCGTTGGCGTCAATGTTCGAAGAGTTGATGGTGATGAAGTTCGAGTTGCTGAGCGCGGTCAGAGTGCAGCCCGGCTGCGACGTGACACCGACGGTGAACTGGCCGCCGCTGCCGCTGACAGCGCGCGCCGTCTCGGCGAGCGTGGAGGTGCAGCCCGCCGGATTGATGAGGCGGAGCGTGTAATTGCCGGTCTGCCCGGCGGCGAAGGAGTTGACGAGAATCGTGTAAGTGCCGTTTGCGGGCAGAGCGAATGAGCCTGACCCGACGGGCACGCGCGCCGTGTCGCTGCCGGTGGGCGATCTTTCAATCGCCAGCGTATCGCCGTTGGGCGCGAGCAGGAATATGACGGGAACCAGCGAGTTCGTGTTGGAAGTCAACGAGATGACGACCTGCTGCCCCGCCGTGCCGTTGAACGTGTAAGCGTCGAGGAACGAACCGTCTTCGAGCAGGCGGCAATCGCCGTTGGCGAGCGTGCCGTTGGCCGTGCCGCCGAGTGCGATGGCCGTGGAGGCGCAGGTCGCGCCCTGCGTCAGGGTCAGATTGTAATTGCCGCTCTGGTTAGTGGCGACCGTGTTGGCGACGATGGTGTAGGTTCCCGTCACGGGCAGCCTGCCAAACTCGCCGATGGGCGGAATACGCGCCGCCGTGCCGCCGCCGCTGTTGTCGTCTTCGGCGATCAGGTCGCCGTTCGGCAGAAGTAGATAGAGGTAAGGATCGACGTTGCCGCCGCCTGCCGGGGCGGTCATCGTGATGGAGACTTGCTGCCCCGCCGTGCCATTGAAGGTGTAGAGATCAACCAGCGTGCCGTCGAGATCAATGGCGTTTGTGCAGTCGCCCGCGCTGAGCGTGCCCTGTCTGGTTTCGCCAAACGCGATGGGCGTCAAACTACAGTTTGCGCCAGCCGTCAGCGTGAGGGTATAAGCCCCGCGCGCTTCCGGTGCGAATGAAGTGGCGAGAATCGAATAGGTGCCGCTGAAGGGCAGGATGATGAAACCGTTAACGGGGATGCGCGAA
>DASWNS010000605.1:0-8370 GCA_036399115.1 Pyrinomonadaceae bacterium
TCCGGAGGCACAGCGTTTCTCGCCCATCGAACTCGAATACGAGAACTCCGATAAGCGCAAATACTTCGTGCCGTGCCCGCACTGCGGCGAGTATCAGGCGCTTGAATGGAAGCGCAACGGCGAATACACCATTAGGTGGGACGGCGACGACACGGCAAACGCTTACTACGTCTGTGTCTCCGGGTGTGTCATCGAGCACGAACACAAGCCTGAGATGCTCGCGCGCGGTGAATGGCGCGCGGAGAAACCCTGCAGCGGTCGCGCCGGCTTTCACATCTGGGAAGGCTACTCGCCATTTGTCACCTGGGGCGAGATGGTGAAGAACTTCCTCGAAGCGAAGAAGAGCCGCTCCACACTTAAAGTCTTCGTTAACACGTCGCTCGCCGAGGGCTGGGAAGAGATCACGGAGCAGGCGAGCACGGACGATCTGATTGATCGGTGCGAGGAGTTCGCAGTGGCCGTGCCGCGCGGCGTGCTGGTGCTGACCGCAGGCGTGGACGTACAGGGCAACCGTCTGGAGGTGGAGATCGTCGGCTGGGGCCTCGACGAGGAGTCATGGTCAATCGGCTACCACGTTATTGAAGGCGACCCGGCCCAGTCGCAGGTCTGGGAAGATCTGAAGGAACTGCTGTCACGCGATTACGAGTTCGAGGTGCCTGTCGGCGGGGAGTCGGACGATGACGCGGCGCAGATCGTGACGACGCGCGTGCGCGCGACCTGCATCGACAGCGGCGGGCACCACACGCAGCACGTCTATCGCTTCTGCCGTCAGAACAAGGGGCGGCGCGTCTACGCCATTAAGGGCGCGAACACGCCGGGCAAGCCACTCATCTCGAAGTTCACCTTGCAGGGCAAACCGCGTGTGCGCCTCTACACCGTCGGCACGGAGACGGCGAAGGACACCATCGCCGCGCACCTGCTCATCACGGATCCCGGCCCGGGCTACTGCCACTTCCCCGTCACCCGCGACGAGAACTACTTCAAGCAACTCCGGAGCGAGCGGCCCGTGATGCGCCTGAGCGGCGGCAAGACCTTCCGCCGGTGGGAGAAGATCAAGGCATCGGCGCGCAACGAGGCGCTCGACCTGCGCGTCTACGCGATGGCCGCGCGCGCCATCCTCAACCCCAATTTCCGCGCCATCGCCCGTCGCACGCGCGCCGCGGCGGAAGCGGTCGCCGCGACGCAGGAAGCGACGGCTGCCAGCACACCGCCCGAGACTCAGCGCGCGGGCCAAGAAGCCGAGGATGTACAGACGTCTGCACCTGACGAACAAGGGCAGGCTCGACCGCCGCGCCGGCGAGCACGTCGCCGCGGGCAGAGAAACTTCGCCACTGACTGGAGATGATGATGGCAGCAGAGCTACGCAGTTATGAACCGCGCGAGATCGCCACCGGCGAGACGCCGCAATGGACGAAGAGCTTCGACGACTACCCGGCATCGGACGGGTGGGCGCTCAATTATTACTTTCGCGGGCCCGGCGCGGGCTTCGACGTCGCGGCGACTGCCGACGGTGATGACTTCATCGCCGCGGTGCCGGCGGGCGCAACCGACGCTCTCACGCCGGGCGCCTATTTCTGGCAGGCGTGGGTGAGCAAAGATACTGAGAAGTATCAGGTCGGCGACGGCGCCGTCACGGTCAAGCAGGGCTTCGCCGCCGTCACGACCGCGATGACTGTTGATAACCGGTCGAAGGCCAAGCGGATCATCGACGCTATCGACGCTACGTTGGAGGGGCGTGCGACAACCGACCAGCACATGTACATGATCGGCAACCGCCAGCTCATGCGCATTCCCGTCGAACAACTCATCTCCCTGCGCGGGCATTACGCGACCATCTACGGCGAGGAGCTGCGACAGGCTCGGGCGCGCCGCGGCGGCACTCTCTTCAAAACCCTTAAAGTGAGGTTCACTAAACCGAAATGAGTATCTTAAATCTCCAGTTGCCGACCTTCTCCGAGATCCGGGAAGAGCAAAAAGAACAGGCCGCCGCCGAGGAACGCCGCCACAAGAAACGGCTCAGGCGCTCCTACGAAGCCGCGCGCCGCAACCGGTTGACCAACGACTGGACGACCGTCAACACGTCGGCCAACTGGGAGTTGCGCCGGAGCCTCCGCGTGCTCCGCGCCCGCTCGCGCAACCTGGCGCGCAACAACGACTACGTCAAAAAGTTTCTCTCGATGGTACGCACGAACATCGCCGGGCCGCACGGCATGAAGATGCAGGCGCGGGCGACGAACGCGAAAGGCGAGTTCGACGAGTTGTTGAACCGTAAGGTCGAGGCGGCGTGGAAAAGATGGAGCCACAAGGAGAACGCTTCGGCCTCGGGCAAACTTTCATGGGTGGACATCCAGCGGAAGCTATGCACGATGCTCGCGCGCGATGGCGAAGCGTTGGTTCGCGCCATCGTCGCCGACAACCCGTTCGGCTTCGCATTGAAGTTCATCAGCGCGGACTGGCTTGACGAGACGTTCAACGAGCGGCTCACGAACGGTAACCGGGTCATCATGTCGGTGGAGATTGACGTGAATGACCGCCCGGTCGCCTACTGGCTGACACCACCGCCGTCGGATTACCAGTATCTCGACAACAACGTCAGGGCGCGCACGCGCGTGCCAGCCGAAGAGATCATCCATTGCTATCTGCCGGATGACGAGAACGCTGACGACGACTGCCAGACGCGCGGCGTGCCGTGGATCCACACGGCCATGCACCGGCTGCAGATACTGGGCGCTTATGAGGAGGCGGAACTCGTGGCTGCGCGGGTCGGCGCGTCGAAGATGGGCTTCTATCAGAAAACAACGCCCGACGGGGAAGAAGGGGAGTATGAGGGCGATGACAATGACGACGGCACCGCCGAGTTGATGGAGAACGCGGAGGCCGGCACGTTCGGCATCATCCCGCAAGGCTATGAGTTCAAGGAGTTCAAGCCGGACCACCCGAACACAGGCTATGGCTCATTCACCAAGGGCGTGCTGCGCGGCCTCTCCGCCGGCCTCGACGTGTCCTACTTCACCCTGGCCGAAGACCTCGAAGGCGTCAACTACTCGTCCGCCCGCATCGGCCTGATGTCGGAACGGGAGCAGTGGCGGGCGCTGCAACAATTTTTAATCGAGCACTTTAGCCGGAGCGTGTACCTCATGTGGCTGAAGTCCGCGATGCTGGCCGGCGCACTTGATATTCGCGTGCTGGATTACAAGCGCCTGTTGGAGCCGGTCTTCCAGCCGCGTGGCTGGGCGTGGGTCGATCCGAAGACCGATGCGCTGGCCACAGTCACCGGCATCGACAACGGCTTCGACACCATCACTGACACGCTGGCCGAGCAGGGCAAAGACATCGAGGAGGTTCTCGCCACCCGCAAGCGTGAGTTGAAGCTGCTGAAGGACTACGGCATCGAATTACATCCTGAAAAACCCCGCCCGGACGCCCCGTCCGACGAGGAGGAAGCGCCCCCGCCGAAGTCGCCAAAATCATAAAATTTCAATTCTGAATATAGTTGCCGGTGTGAGAGGACAGCACTCTCCGCCGGCAACTATGGCAATGAAGCAACTCCAACGCGCGCAACTCGACAAACTGCTCGGCAAAAAGCTGAAGCGGGCGATGCCCCTCCAGCGCGCCGAGATGACCATTGACGAGGAAGCGCGCACGGTCGAGATGTCATTCTCTTCCGACGAGCCCATTGAGCACTGGTTCGGCAGGCTCATCCTCAACCACAAGCCCGATTGCATCCGCCTCGACCGCCTGAACAACGGCGGCGCCTTTCTCTCCGAGCACGACCGCACCAAACAGATCGGCGTCCACGTAGACGGCACCGTCAAGACCGACGGACACAAGATGCGCGGCACCGTCCGCTTCAGCCGCTCCCCGCTCGGCGACCAGGAGTTCCAAGACGTCATTGACGGCATCCGCCGTCATACGTCCGTCGGGGCGATGCTTCACGAACTCCACTTTGTGCGCGAGACGGACGAGGAGGGGCCGGTCTACCAGTCAGACGACTGGGAGCCGATTGAGGACTCGCTCGTCTCTGTCCCGGCGGATGTCACCACAGGCGTCGGACGTGCGCTCGACGATGACGAGGAGGCACTGGCCGCGGACGTTCGTGAGCAGCGGGAAGAGAAGTGCGCGTGTGACGGCAAAGGCTGCGATGCCTGCAAGGCGGAGCGTGAACAACCCACCCAAGATTCTGGCGCCGAAGGGCGTGCCAATCAACAACCCACTTTAGAGAGGTCAGCAATGGAACAGGACACAGAGATTCTTCAACTCGGCGAAGCGCTGGGTGAAACGGAATTGGCGCGCGACTTCGTCGCCAACAGCACCGGCGACTTAGCCGCGTTCAAGCGCGCCGTCGCCGAGAAGCGCAGGAAGTCGCAGACGCCCACGCCGACGGAAGACCCGGCGCAGTCCGCCGAGCGCAACGGCGGCGAAAGCGTGCAGATCGCGCGCGGCGCCTACACCGGCGGCCTCAAGAGCTTCCGCGGCAAGGATGCAGCCAAGACCGCCTATCGCTTCGGCATGTTCATGATCGCCGGCCCGATGGCTCGCGCGGCTGGTTCCAAGTTGCACAAGCGCGCGATGGACTTCTGCCGTGAGCAGGGCATCCTCTTGGAGCGCGCGCACAGTGAGAGCGACAACGAGTCGGGCGGCTTCCTGGTGCCGACGGAATTTGAGGCGGTGATGATCGACCTGCGCGAGCTGTTCGGCGTCTTCCGCCGCTTCGCCAACGTCGTGCCGATGGCTTCGGACTCGAAGACGCGTCCGCGCCGCAAGGGCGGCCTCCTGGCCAAGCCCGTCGGCGCGAAGGGCGCTAGCCGTCGCGGCACCGAGTCGAAGAAGAAGTGGGACTTGGTCGAACTGTTCGCCCGCAAGTGGATGGTGCTCGCCAAGTACGAAGAGGAGCTTTCCGAAGACGCGGTCATCTCGATGGCCGACGATCTGGCCTACGAGATTGCCTACGCCTTCTCGGTGAGCGAGGACGAGTGCGGCTTTATCGGCGACGGCTCTGGGGACTATCACGGCATCGTTGGCCTAACCAAGCGCTTGCGTAACCCAAACAACGCTGCGGTCGTGCCGACGCTCGGCCACGTCGCGAGTCTCGTCGAGGCGTCGGACGATACCTGGGACGGGATCACGCGCGCCGACTTCCTGAAAGTCATCGGGCGTCTCCCGCAGTATGCCGACGGGCCGAACGCCCGCTGGTTCTGCTCGAAGACGTTCTGGGCTGAAGTGATGGTGCGCATCATCCTCGAAGCCGGCGGCGTAACCGCTGCCGAGGTCGAGGGCGCGCGTGTCAAGTCCTTCATGGGCTACCAAGTCGAGGTCGCGCAGGTGCTGCCGAAGTCTTCCGCCGTGAGTCAGATCCCGGTCGTCCTCGGCGACCTGCGCAAGTCCTCGATGTTCGGCGACCGCCGCGGCATCACGATCAAGCTCACGGACTCGAACGACACGGACTTCGAGGAAGACCTCATGTCCATCAAGGGCACGCAGCGCTTCGACATCAACAACCACGATGTGGGCAACGTCGCGGCGTCGGCTGACGACCGCGAGCCCGGCCCCGTCATCGGCTTGATCACGAAGGCCGCGTAGCCGTCACCGTCGTCTCGAAACCTGAATCCGGCGGGAGGCTCTCCCCCTCCGCCCACAACTTAGAGGTCAATTGAAATGATTAACAGTCTTGCTCAGAAAGTCGTCGCCGTCACCAATCCGGGTGCGATTGTGGATAACGCGGCCTTCACCACTGCCACCATCGACACGCTTGGCTTTCGCTTCGTGACGATCATCGTCTTGTTCGGCGCGCTCGACATCGCGCTCGCCGCACTGAAACTGCGCGAGGGCGACGCAGCGGACATGTCGGACGCGACGGATGTGGAGGGCGCGGACTTCAGTGTTGCGCCGGCCACGCTGCCGGCGGCCACGGACGACAATAAGCTCGTTGCCATCCACGTCAACCTGAACGGTAGGAAACGCTACCTCGATCTGACGATGACGGGTGGCGACGGCGCGGCGGGCACTTACGCCTCCGTCACTGCGATTTTGTCGCGCGCCTCGGAAGCTCCGGACACCGCGGAGAAACGCGGCTTCGCGCAGGAGTTGATCGTCTGACGACTTTCCGGGCTGGAGCCTGAACCGGCGAGCAGCGCTGCGAGACTCGCGTCACGACACCGACCGAGCCAGTACTGCCTTCGACGCTCCCGCTCCGGCCCGGAATAACTTTTTCGAGAGGTAACTATCTTGGCATTCACCGAAGACCTCTCACTGTTCTTTGACGTAACCAAAGGCTTCGCGGTTCCTGCCGTGTTCACACGCGGCGAGGTAGAGATCGCAACTGCCTCGGTCATCTTTAACGACCCCTCGCAGGCTGCCGAAATATATGGCACGCCTATCGAGGCGGCGGCGCCGTTCCTGCAGGCTCCGACCGCGTCGCTCGTCGCTCTAAAGCGCGGCGACACGGCGACAGTGAACGACGCAACTTATCGCGTCGAGATCATCCGCCCCGACGGCACGGGCGTCTCAAACGTCTTTCTGGCGTAACCATGGCAGACACGAAACGACAAAAGATTGTGTCCGCCTTCATCGCCCGGATGCAGAGCATCCTGACGGAGAACGATTACCAGACCGACATCGGGGCGCGCGTGGAGGACTGGCCGCGCAGGTTCGCTGAGGCTGACCTAGCAGAGCAACCAAGCAAGGCAGTCATTGGCATTTACGACCTGCCCGATGACATCACGAAGGAGAACAAAAGTTCCATCCGCGTGACTCACCGCCTGCGCATGCAAGCGCGCATCTTCATCACAAGCGCGACGGCTCCCGAAGACTTGCGAAAGATGATCGGCGATGTCGTGAAAGCTATTGGCGTGGATGTGACCTGGGGTGATCTGGCAACTGACACGGAGCCGGCTTCTGAAGGCTTCATCGTGCCGCAGGATTCAATGGAAGTGGCGGGCGCCGCCGTCGAGTGCGTCATCGAGTATTTGACCGACACGTTTGACCCGTACCTGTAGGAGAGGAAAAGGACATGGCAACTGAATATTATCTCGGCAAAGGCAAACTACAGATCGCCGACCGCGACGCCAACGGTGCGCCCGGCGCTCTCACCGACGTGGGCGAAGTGCCGCTCATCAGCATCGAGGTCACAAAAGACTATGCCGAGAACTTCGCCACGAGCGGCGAGGAGAACGTGCAGGACGCCCACGTGCCCACCAAGCGCACGGTCAAGGCGAGCATCACGCTCAAGGAAGCGTCAGCCAAGAACCTCGAACTCATTCTCCATGGCAAGAAGACCGCGAACTCGGGCGGCAGTGTGACGAACCAGGCGTTCCCGTCCGGCATCGTCGCGGGCGAGACGCACCGGCTGCCGGGCTTCGCCGGCATTGCCTCGTCCATCGCTATCACAGACAGCGCCGGCAGTCCGGTCACGCTCGTCGAAGGGACTAACTACACGGTCGATGCTGATTACGGTGACGTCAAATTCATCCTCGTGACGGGCTTCACGCAGCCCTTCAAGGCGGCCTTCACCAACGCGGCTTCGACCCGCGTCTCGATCCTGTCGAAGCGCGTGTCCAACAAGTTCCTGCGCTTCAAGGGCATCAACATCGGCAACAACAGCGGCAAGAAAAAGATGCTCGCTGAGTTGTATGACTGCTCGCTGATGCCCGCGAAGAAGGTTGATCTGAAGGGCGACGAGCACGCGACCTACGAAGTGGAGATCGTCCTCCTGGCCGACTCGACGAAGGCCGAGAGTGAGGAACTGGGTCGCTACGGTAACGTGCTCTTACTCGACTAACTACATCGGCATTTCAACAACCACGTGCGCGGGAGCCATGCCGATAAGGTATCCCGCGCATTTTCTCAAGGAGCCAACTGAAATGAGTCAAACGCAAAAATATGACGCCGGTCTGCTGAGCGCGAGCGCGCCGCACAAGGCCACGGCCAAGCTAACCATCTTCAACCAGCAGGGCGAGAAGGAAACGGTCGAGACGGACGTCTTCTACCGCGGGGTGTCGCTCGACGAGACAGAAGAGTTTCCGGACTTGGAAGGCTTGGAAGGTAAAGCGCGCGCTGCGGCCATCGCGAAGCAACTCGCCTTCCTCGTGCTGAGCATCCCGATCTTCGGCGTGGGCGTCGGTGCGGAGTTCCCGGTCAAGCCGGACGAGAAGTATTTCGGCTCCATGGACACCGCGCACGTGGACGCCATCAGCACGGCAATCGAGGAGAGCACCTCCCCAAACACGTCAGCCTCCAACTCCTAGCCGCCTGGTACAAGTCTGGAGGCAAAGCCGGCGAGCCGCTGCCCGAGCAGAACATCATCGCGCTGGCCTTCGCACTCGGGAAGATGCCCGACGAGATAGTCGGTTGTGACACCTACTGGATCAACCG
>DASWNS010000606.1:0-2406 GCA_036399115.1 Pyrinomonadaceae bacterium
GCGCGCGTTTCAGGCGGCGCACAAAAGCTACGACGTGATCGTCGATGCGTTGTTCGGCACCGGACTCACACGACCGCTCGAAGGCATTTACGCTTCCGTCATCGAGCACCTCGCGCAGGTGCGAAAAGCTCGCGGCGAAGAGAGCGACGCTTATCCGCTGATCGTCTCGCTCGATCTGCCGTCCGGCCTCAACGCCGATGCCGCCGAGTTGTTCGGCGACGCCGTGCAGGCCGATCTCACAGTCACCTTCACCGCGCCCAAACCGGCCAACGTCCTGCCGCCGGCCTCTTACTCCAACGGCAAATTGCGCGTCGCATCCATCGGCTCTCCCGCCGCTCTCATTGACCAGGCCGACTCGCAACTTTTCCTCGCCGAACGAACCGACGCACGCGCGTGGCTCGAACAGACGCGCTACCGCCCCGGCTCCTACAAAAATACGCACGGCCACGCCCTCGTCATCGCAGGCTCGCGGCGGATGTCCGGCGCGGCAGTGCTCTGCGGCAACGCGGCCATGCGCGCAGGCGCGGGACTCGTCACAATCGCCGCACCCGCATCCGCGCTGGCCGCCATCGCCGCGCGCGTCATGCCCGAAGTGATGACCGCCGAGTTAACAGAGACGACGGAAGCCTCGGCTCAAGAGACTGAAACCGGAACAGGCTTGGAGCCGCGCGTCTTGAGCGAGACGGCCATCTCACAGGCTTTACAACTCGCGGAGCGCGCCGACGCTATCGCCATCGGCCCCGGTTTAACGTCCGGCGAGCACATCCGACGCCTCGTGCGAACCATCGTCAAACGGCGCACAACTCCGCTCATTATTGATGCCGACGGGCTGAACGCGCTCGCCCCGTGGCCTGCCGACTTGCGCGGCACGCCCGCACGCCCGCTCATCCTCACGCCGCACCCCGGCGAGATGCGGCGGCTCACAGGCTCACACGCCGTCGAAGATTCACAAGCTGAACGCGTCCGGCTCGCCAGAGACTTTGCCGTGGCTCATCAACTCTTTCTCGTCTTAAAAGGATCGCGCGTGCTCATCGCCGCGCCCGATGGACGCGTCGCGATCAACCCGACCGGCAATGCCGGAACGGGCACGGCGGGCGCGGGCGACACGTTGACGGGCATCATCATAGGCTTCATCGCACAAGCTCGCGGCACGCTCAAAGATGCGGCGGATGACTTCGACACAATAGTCGCCGCCGTCTATGTCGCGGGACTTGCGAGCGACCTCGCCGCACGAGGCACAGGTATGCGCGCAATGGTCGCCTCCGACATCGGCAAGTATCTCGGCGCAGCCTTTCGCACACTCGACCCCGCAGGTGAACGACCATGACGACTACTCCTGATTTCGATTCAACTTCCGCTTTTGCTCCGGCGGGCGAATGGACTTCGCACACACCGGCGGAGACGTTCGGGTTCGGCGAGTGGATCGGAAAACATTTGACCGGCGGCGAGATCATTTTGCTCGACGGCGCTTTGGGCGCGGGCAAGACGATCTTCGTGAAAGGTCTGTGCAGCGCGCTCGGACTCGATGAACATGAAGTGACGAGTCCATCCTTCACCCTCGTCAACCGCTATGAGGCGCGCTTGACGCTCTACCATCTCGACCTGTACCGCCTGCCCGATGGGACATCGGCGGCCTACGCCGTCGATCTCGACGAACTACTGATGGATGAACGCGCCGTCATCGTCATTGAATGGGCGGAACGCCTTCGGAACTACCCGTTGCCCGCGCCCATCTATCGCGTTAACATCGAAGGCGACGGTGAAGAAGTTCGGCGTATCCGCATCGTTAAGGACTGACGCTGCACAGTCGTCGCGCCCCGTGTAAATCGCGCGGCTATGTTAGAATTTGCGGGAGACAATTTATCAGCAGAGGAGAAATTAGTTATGCCTTATCCAGAGATTATGATTCGCCCGATGCGCGAGGAACTGACGCGACTCGGCATTGAAGAAGCACGCACGCCCGAACAGGTTGAAGAAGCGATCAAGCAGTCGGAAGGTACTGTCATGGTTGTCGTCAATTCCGTCTGCGGCTGCGCGGCGGGCAAAGCGCGCCCCGGCATCGCCCGCGCCATGCAACACAGCACGCGCCCTGACCGTGCCATCACCGTCTTTGCCGGAGCCGACATCGAAGCCACAGAGAAGGCGCGCGACTATTTCACGGGACATCAACCGTCGTCGCCCTCCATCGCCCTGCTCAAAAACGGCGAACTCGTCTACATCATGGAGCGTTACCAGATCGAGGGCAAAGACGCGCCCACCATCGCGCAGGAACTCGCCCGCGCCTTCGACCAGCACTGCTCCACCACCAGCGCCGCCAATGCTTAACTACAGTGACAAGTGACAAGCGACAAGTAACGAGTGACGAGTTAAGACCGATGCTTTAACTCGTCACTCGCCACTTGTCAC
>DASWNS010000607.1:0-10136 GCA_036399115.1 Pyrinomonadaceae bacterium
TACTAAAAGAGTAGAAGAGTTGATTGCAATTACTGAGATTCTAAAGAACAAGGCGCATTTTGTATCCACTGAATTATTTCTGACAACAGAACCTCTTTCGACTTGGTTCCATCAATAACAAAATCAGCGGACTCTTTTATAATGGTATTTACTTGCCTCTCAGTAGAGTGAGAATCAGTTTGGTGAATCTCCTCGTGGGTAATATTTTCAACTTTCAGTCTGCTCTCACGCACAGCATCATCAATATCTATAAATACTATGACGGAGAATGGAGGGCTTAACCAACTCCCGCAGAAATTCTATTATCTCATGGTGTCGGATCCCATCAATTATGAGTGCCTGCCCCGGCATGGTCATGTGTGGAAGTTATAGCTCTTCCAAAGAAAAGCAGTGGGTTGAGCATCACTACTCAACTCGCTGCTTACAAAACCGTGTAAAAACGTAAAACGCAGTACGGAACTCTATTACATAGTACCCAATTCTATTACACAGTACGCAACTCTATTACACTGTCACAACAAGTTCTTCCACATCAGAAGATTGAAAATTTGATTGTCAGGTACTTTTTGGGGTTTTGGCGGAAGTCGTACATGAGTTTGACGGTTTCGGAGGATAGTTGGTTGACGTTGTTGTAGAGAGCTTCGTCGGTGAGGAGTTTGCCGGCGGTGCCTTCGCCGCGTTGGATGCCGGTGATGATGTTGTCGATGCGTTCGGCGGAGGTGTTAAAGCGGGCGATGGCGGCGCGGGCATCGTTGTAGAGGGCTTCGTCGGTGAGGAGTTTGCCGGCGGTGCCGCGTCCCTGGCGGATGTCTGTGGTGATCTTGGTGATCTCTTCGACGGAGGTGTTGAGGCGCGCGATGGTGGTGCGGGCATCGTTGTAGAGAGCTTCGTCGGTGAGGAGTTTGCCGGCGGTGCCGCGACCGGCGCGGAGGTCTTCGGAGATGCCCTGAAGTTGGGCGGTGACGGCGTTGAGGTTGTTGTAGAGAGCCGGATCGTTGATGAGCTTGCCGGCGGTGCCGTCGCCGCTGCGGAGTTGACGCATGATGCCTTGCGTTTCGCGGATGGTGACGTTGAGGTTGTCGTAGAACGCCTCGTCGTTGACGAAGCGACCGAGCGTGCCCTGCCCTTCGTTGATCTTGCGCGTGATGTCCGTGACTTGCTGCGAGAGTTGGTTGAGTTGGCCGACGAGTTGGTTGCCGGACTCTGTGAGTTGCGTCATGCCGCCCTCGGTCGCACTGGGCAGGCTCTGGCCTTCCTGCACGGGGTTGCCGAGCGACGTGCCGGGCGTGATGTTGATGATGCGGTCGCTGCCGAGGAGGCTGGGCGTGGCGAGTTGGGCTTTCGAGTCGGTGCGGACGAGATCGGTGACAGACTTGCCGTCAACTTTACTGTCGAGCGCGAGGACGGCTTCGACTTTCATGGCTTGCGGGTTGTCGCTCGGCGGCAGCAGCCGCACGTCTTCAACTTTGCCGATGCGGACTCCGGCGAGGCGCACTTCGCCGCCGGGGCGCAAGCCCTCCGCCGTCAAAAACTGCGCCTTGAGGCGAATCTTGCGCGCAAAAGAGATGTCGCCGGAGGCTTGCAGGATCAGGAAGATCAAGACCGCCAGCGCGACGATGACGAAGATGCCGACGCGCAACTCGCGAAAACCGATTGACTTTTTGGTTGGAGGCATAGCGTTGAGGGATGAGGGATGAGGGATGAGGGATGAACAGGAAAAATTCAAGTCAATAGACTTGAATGCTTTTCTGCTTCATCCTTCATCCTTCGTCCTTCATCGTTTTCCTTTCAGTGTCCGCGCAAAAATCTCTTGATGTAGGGGTCTTCGTTCCGCTTGAGCATTTCGTCCGTGCCGCTGAAGATGATGTTGCCTTCCTTCATCATCAGCAACTTGGTGTTGATCAGGCAGAGACGTTCGCCCTCCTGCTCGAAGATGACTTCGCCCGCATCGTTGACCGCCGCGTATTCGCGCGTCAGATATTCGACGTTGTTCATCTCGTGTGTGACGAAGATGGAAGAGACGTCTTCGAGGTCGCGCAGTTTGATGGCGAGTTCGCAGATGGTGCGGGCGGTCGGCGGATCGAGTCCGGCGGTCGGCTCGTCGAACATCACGATGGTTGGACCGCCGACGAGAGCGCGCGCGATGCCGACGCGGCGGCGCATGCCGCCCGAAAGCTCCGCTGGCATTTTGTCAATCGCATCTTCGAGGTTGACGAACCTGAGCATGCGCCGCACTTCCTGTTCCACCTCATCTTCGGGCACGCCCTGTTCGTGCAGGCGATAGGCGACGTTTTCATAGACGGAGAGCGAATCGAAGAGCGCGCCTTCCTGAAAGATCATGCCGAAGTTTTTGCGCACGCGCATCATCTGGGCTTCGGTGTAGTGCGTGATGTCTTCGCCGTTGACGAGAATTTGTCCCTCGTCGGGTTTGAGCAGGCCGAGCACGAGTTTGATCGTGGTGGACTTGCCGCAGCCGGAGCCGCCGAGAATGATCTTGGTTTCGCCCTTCGCCACTTTGAAACTGAGGCCGTCGAGCACTTTGCGGTCGTCGAAGGAGAGATGCACGTTGCGAAACTCGATGGCGGGCGTGACGCGCTCGTTATCGTCTTCGGCGGCAAAAGTGGTGGCCGAGGCCGCCGCGCTCACAGGCCGGCCTTCCAGCGGCGTCGCGTCCGGTGCGGGTGAAATTTCGATGTCGGTGGAGGCCATAGAATAAAAGCGTAAACTCAGGTGCCCGGCATGTCCAGAATAACCTGTAATGCCTTGGCAAGGAAGAAGTCAGCGATGATAACGACGATGGACGAGGTGACGACCGCCGAAGTGGTCGAACGCCCGACGCCCACCGTCCCGCCCTGCGTGCTCAAGCCCTTGTAACAGGAGATGCTCCCGATGATGAGCGCGAAGACGAGCGGCTTGATGACACCGCCGATGATGTCGTCGAAGGTGATGCCGTAGCGCACCGAACTGAGAAACATTCCCGCCGACTGGTTGTAGAGCGTGGTGGCGACCACGCCGCCGCCGATGATGCCGACCACGTCTGCGGCAACCGTCAGGAGCGGCAATGTGATGAAGAGCGCGACGAGACGCGGCGCGACGAGTTTGCGCACGGGGTCTGTGCCGAGCGCGCGCATCGCGTCGATCTGCTGCGAGACGACCATCGAGCCGAGTTCGGCGGAGATGGCCGAGCCGACGCGCCCGGTCACCATCAAAGCGCTCAGGACGGGGCCGAGTTCGCGCACGAGCGAAAGCGCGACGAGATAGCCGGTTTGATCTTGCGCGCCGTAGTATTTGAGCGTGGGGAAGGTTTGCAGGGTCAAGACGCCGCCGGTGAAAAAACCTGTGAGCACGATGATCGTGAGCGAGCCGACGCCGATCACGTCCATCTGCGCGATCATCTCGTTGAAATAGGTAGGCCGGCGGAAAAGCCTGCGTGCGGCGCGCGCCACCAGCAAACTCGTCTCCTGAACTTCCAGCAGAGAGCGTAGAGCAATGTTCATGTGTGAACTGTTGAAATTCGCTGTAACTGCGCCCGGTTGTCGGAATTGCCTGCCGCACCGGAACGCGTTTCAATAAAACCTGCTTGAAGCGCGTTGCCGACAATCTGTGCGTGACTTGATTTGAAGGGCGCGCAGACAGACTTGCGAGACGAGCATGAACGAACAGGCCAATGATGCGCAATTAGTAGGCAAGGCGTCAAGCGACAATTAAGACGATAAGTGAAAAGGCCAAAGGCGAAAGTGGAGACTGAAAGCTCTGCGGCTTCCTGTCTCCACTTTCGCTGTTTGCGTTTAGCGTTTTGTGCGGCGGCTGACCGTCACTGCGGACGCGCCCCCCGCACGGGAGCGCTGCGTAGCTCGCGCGGCTCGGAGGCGTCTGCGGACGCCCGGCGCAGCGAGGGCGGGCGGCGTTTATTGTTGCGCGCGCCCGCGTCGCTGCCGCCTGTTTCTGAGCGGTTCGGGGGCAAGGCCGCCGGGGAAGTCGTCCTGCGGCGAAGTTTGATTCCTGCGCTGCTGCCGCTGCTGCCGTCGCTGCCGCTGTCGCGGGCGCGTCTCTCTTTGCAGTTGACGAAAGGCGTCGAGTTGTTCGGGCGAGAGGACGCGGCGAATCTTCAACTCCGTGAACGCACGCATGCGCGACACTGCCGACTGCGCCGCCCCAAGCTCGCGCACGCGTTCTTCAATCACCCCGTCGTCGGGGTTGTCAGCGTAGATCGCCTCGTCGAGCGCGCGGCGTGCCCGGCGGAGGCGCATGCCGAGCAGTCGGCCTTGCGGCTCGATCTCACGCCGGATCGCGTTGATCTGTGCGCGCTGTTCGGGCGTCAGGTTCAGCGCGCGCAGCAGCCCGCCTGCGCCGACGCCGCGCCGCGCTTCCGACGCGGTTTCGGGTTCGTCGCCGTCCTGCGCGCGCACCGCGACGCCGCTGCCAGCCAGTAGCAGCAACGCGAGCAACGCGTGCGCGAGCACGAAAAACCTGCGCGAACTGAAATTGTTCCTGCTCTCTCTCATACCTGACTTAAACGTCGCTTTACGTCTCTACACAGCTTGCCGCCGGGCGTTTTGAGCCTAGTTTGCCTCGATCAAAAGATCGTAGAGGCGCGGCACGTCATCTTCGTCCCGGTCGCTCCTGAGTCGCGGCTGCCGCCTGTTCGAAGGGGAAAGCCGCCGCGCACGGCGCGAATTGCTTGCAGCCGGGGCTTCCATGGATGATGCCGGGACGGGTTCCAGCGTCTCGACCGCAGCGATGAGATTTGCTGCGCGGCTGTCGTCCAACTGTGCGCGCGTGTCTTCGAGTTCGCGCAACGCCGCGTCGCGCTCGGCGACGAGACTGTCCAACTCGGCTTGCGTATAGACTTTCGCGGCGGGCGCGGCAACCTGCGTCGTCGCCTGCGCCGCGCCACTCCGCAGGCGCGTGCGGAAGGTGATCCCGCCGCCTTCCTCCCGACGAACTTCCGCGTTGACGATTGCGAGCGCGGCGAGCGCGCACACGACGAGCGCGGCTGCTGCCATCCCGGCGCGCATCCACATGGGCGAGAGCGTGAAGAACTCACGCAGGGCGGCGAGCGCAGAAGAAGCCCCGCGCGGCGCAGGAGAAGCGGCGCGCACACTTTCACCACGCGCTCCCTGTGTTGCCGTCGCGACCGTACCGGCGAACGACGGGGCAGTGGGTGCGGCGTGGAGAATCTCTGCGCGCCAGTCGCCGATAGCCTCACGCACTCCGGCGAAAGCGATGAGTTCGTCGCGGCACGCGTCGCATTGCGGCAGATGCGCGTCGAAACTCTCGCGCTCGTCCCGCGTCGCCTCCCCGTAAAAATAGGCGACGAGTTCTCCGGCGCGCTCGCAGCAGTTGGTGTTCGTTGTCTCGTTCATAACTTTGGTCTTCCTCTTTTCGCGTCACACGTGCGCCGCTTGCGCGCCGTGCTTTTCCAGACGCAGGCGCAGTTGTTTGAGCGCGGTGTAGAGACGGCTCTTGACCGTGCTCAAAGGCACGTCGAGCGTCGTGGCGATCTCCTGAAAAGTCAGTTCCTCAAACTCTTTCATCACGATCACTTCCCGCAGTTCCGGCGGGAGAGACATCACCGCACGACGCACCGCCGCCGTCCGTTCGCGCCCTTCGACCTGCCGCGCGGGCGAGGCGTGCGCTGGCGCGGCAAACTTTTCGCCGCCCAACTCCGTCTCCGTTTCGAGCGAATTTTCGGCGCGCGTGCGGGCGCGGCGTTGGCGCGTGATGCACTGGTTGACGGCGATCCGGTGCAGCCATGAAGAGACTTTCGCTTCGCCGCGAAAGCCGCGCAGGTTGCGAAAGGCCGCGATGAACGTCTCCTGCGTCGCATCGTGCGCCTCCTCTTCGCGCCCCAAAATCCCGTAGGCGAGCGCGTAGATACGACGCTCCCAGCGTTGCACGATCTCGCCGAACGCATCCACATCGCCCGCCAGCGCACGCTCCACTATCTGCTCGTCGCTCGTTTCAGCCGTCGCCATTTCTCAACATCTTCCGCCGGGGCTTCCGGCGTCTCGCGCCACGCTCCCGGAGTGCACGAAGCCTCTGCACTCAACTCTTTAGACGCGACAGACGCGCCGTTGGTCGAAAATATTGCAATTAAGGACTTATCGCGTGAGCAAAGTTAGCAGATTATTTGCCTTGTCACGTAAGCAAAGTCAGCAGATTATTTGCACGTAAACATTGACACCGCCAGCTCCCAGTTCGTACTATGAAATTGGCCTTGTGCGTGCTTGTCAGGCCGCCTCAAAGTTCGATTCTTGCCCGCTCCGGTAAATTTTCCTCTCTTCAAACTGCATCACACGAATTCCGTCTCTCTAAGTATCATTCATGCTTGAACGTTTCCGGCGGGTGCGCCTGCTCTACATTGTGCTCGGGACTTTGCTCTTCGTCGGCCTCGTCCCGCTCGGCCTCGCGGGCTGGATGCTCTCGAATCGCAGCGCGAATGAACTGCGCTCCATAGAAGGCCGCTATCAGGCGCAACTCGTGCAGGACAAGGCGCGGCAGATCGAACTCTACGGCCAACGCTACCGCGATGTGGTAACGGGGCTGGCGCGCGCCTTCGAACTCGCGGGCGGCGTCCGCGTGATCGGCGAAGAGGGCAGCGATGCGCGTTTGCAGAAGTCTGTGGTGGACGATCCGAATCTGCTCGCGCTCGCCATCCTGCCCGTCGGCAGCCTCCCGCACGTCGCCTACAAGCCGGACGTGATCGGGCGCGAAGAATTGAACGAGCGCGTGGGTGAAGTGCTCGCGCGCATGAGCGGGCGCGGCCTCGTCGTGACGCGCCCGCAGTTGATCCGTTCGAGTCAGGAGATGAGCCTGACGATTGCCGCGCCCGTGATGGGCGGCGCAAACGGCGAAGAGGTGGTGGCCGCCGTGGCCGCCGTCATCTCTTTCAACGAAGTCTTCGCGGCAGTCCAACAGCCGACTTCCAAGAGCGAACGCGAACTGCTCGAACAGGGCTTGCCCGTCATCTTCGTCGTCGATCCGTCGGGGCGCGCGGTGGCGCACCCGGATCAGCGCGTCGCTTACGCAGAGCGTTCGATGAGCGATCTTCTCATCGTGCAAAACTGGATGGACACGGGCACGCAGGTGGAATCACTGCTCGAACCCTTCACGGCGGAACGCGACGGGCGACAGATCGCCATGCTCGGCGCATATGCCACCGCCAAACTCGACACGGGTGCGCGCCTCGGAGTCATCGCCATTCAGGACGAGCGCGCAGCCCTGCGCTCCGTCGCGGACATGCGCAAGCAGACGTTTATGATCAGCTTGCTCGCCGCCACCTTCGCGCTGCTCATCGGGTTTCTCTTCGCCAAACAACTGACGCAGCCCGTGCGCGATCTGGCCGACGCCGCCGGGCGCATCGCCAATGGCAATTTCGCGCAGCGCATACAGGTGCGCAGCCGCACCGAACTCGGCGAACTCGGCACTTCGTTCAACTTGATGACCGATCAACTCGAACAGTATATCGAAGACCTGCGCAGCGCGGCGGAAGAGAATCGTCAACTGTTCGTCGGCACGGTCAAGGCTCTGGCCGCCGCCATCGACGGCAAAGACCGCTACACGCGCGGCCACTCCGAACGCGTCGCGCGTTTCTCCATCGCCATCGCCGAGAATTTGGGTTTGCCAGAGGGCGAGATCGAAGCCCTGCGCATCAGCGCGCTGCTGCATGATGTGGGGAAGATCGGAATTGACGATAAGGTCTTGAAGAAGCCTGCGAAACTCACGGACGAAGAGTTCGAGATCATGAAGACGCACCCGCAAAAAGGGTTCAAGATCATGTCGAACATTCCGGCGATGCGCGAGTTTCTGCCGGGCATGTACATGCACCACGAGATGATCAACGGCGAAGGTTATCCGCAAGGTTTGAAGGGCGACGAGATTCCGATGCAGGCGCGCATCGTCTCCGTCGCAGACACCTTCGACGCGATGACGACCGACCGCCCCTACCAGAAAGCGATGGAACTCGAAGACGCGCTCGCGCGCATCAAAACTTTCGTCGGCTCGCGCTACGACGAACGCGTGGTGGACGCGCTCGTCGAAGCCTGTGAGTCCGGGCGCATCAACGCGGTCGGCACGACGAGGCTGCGCCCGCGTCGCCTGCCGGAACGCGTGGCAGGGAACGTCCCGCCCGCAGTCGAACCGCCCGTCGAGCAGACGCAAACTCTGTAAACGCTCCGCAGGGCGCACACGCCGCCGCGCGTGCCCGACTCTTCATTCGTGCGAGAGTCATTTGTGCGAGAGTCATTCGTACGAGAGAAGTTGCGCGTGCTCGCCTGTCGAGAGCGCGAGTTGCCAGCGTCCCTCCCGTTTCATGTACACGTCAACTACGCCGAACCGGCCATTGTAGCTGCCCGCACGCGAACGCGCTTTGAGCGTGGCGAGGCCGGTGACGAGGGCTGCATCGCCCGCCAGACGCACGCGTATATCTTCGATCTCGACGGACTCGAAGGCGAAGGTGCCGGAAGCGAGGTCTTCGAGCCAGAGGTCTTTCGTCACGGATGCCCCGCGTGGATCGGTGAAGACGAAATCGTCCGCGAGGATGCGCGCGAGCGACGCCGTATCGTTGCGCCGGAAGGCTTCGATCAAGTCTAGTTCGAGCTGTCTCACCTGTCGTTTGTCGTCGTTGTCGAGAACTGGCATATACACTATTCCCCCGAAGCTAAGTATAAACGGTTTACATGCCGCGCTCGCGCGTGTGCTTCATTTGACCGGAATGATGGCACAGTAATATTCTTCGTCAAGTCCAGTTGAACACCACTGCGCCTAATGAGGAAAACATAGATGCTGCGTAAACTGTCGGTCTTATCGATCTGTCTCTGGCTGGTTCTGCCCGCGCTCGCGCAACAGCCGACGCCCTCGCCGAGTCCGGACAAGCGGACGGAGCAGTTGGAAGATGCTTTGAGGAAAGCCGAGGCCGAGAAGCGTGCCGACAAGTGGGACGTGGAAGGCGACCATGGACCAACGACGAAAGTTGAGTTCGACACGGACGAAGGCACCTGGATGAGTTGCGACGTGTCGCCGGACGGCACGCGCATCGTCTTCGATCTCCTCGGCGACATCTATCACATGCCCTCTGGCGGAGGCCGCGCAGAGTTGCTTTCGGGCGGCGTCTCCTGGGAGTCGCAGCCGCGCTACAGCCCCGACGGCAAGAGCATCGCGTTCACCTCCGACCGCGACGGCGGCGACAACATCTGGCTCATGGATGCGGACGGCAAGAACCGTCGCCAACTGACGAAAGAGACACTGCGCCTCGTCAACAGTCCCGCTTGGACGCCCGACAGTCAATACGTCCTCGTGCGCAAGCACTTCGTAGATCAACGCTCGCTCGGCGCGGGCGAAATCTGGATGTACCACACGGGCGGCGGCGGGACGGGCGTGCAGATGACGGAGAAGTCGAGTTGGACGGCCAACGTCGGCGAGCCTGTCATCGATCCGCAGAAGCGTTTCATCTACTTCGTCAACAGCGGCGACTTCGACTACAACAAAAACGTCTACGAGAGCATTTACTGGATCGAACGCTACGACACGGAGCGCGGGCGGCGCGGCGTCTTCGTGCGCGGCGCGGGCGGCTCGGTGCGCCCGCAAATCTCGCCCGACGGGAAACTCCTCGCCTTCATCCGCCGCGACCGCCTCAACACGGTGCTCTACCTGCGCGAGATCGAGAGCGGGCGCGAGTGGCCGATCTACGACGGCTTGACGCGCGACCAGCAGGAGACGTGGTCGGTCTTCGGCACGTACCCCGGTTACGGTTGGACGCCCGACGGCAAAGCCATCGTCATCACGGCGAAGGGCAAGTTCGTGCGCGTTGACGCACAGACGAAAGCGGCCACGCCGATCCCTTTCACCGCGCGCGTCTCGCAACGCGTGGCCGACGCCGTGCGCTTCCCGCAAAAAGTTTTCGCGGAGCGCGACACGACGCGCCTGCATCGTTGGCCGAAACGCCACGAAGACCGCATCATCTACAGCGCGCTCGGCAAGATTTACGTCAAGCAGGGCACAGCCGCGCCGCGCCGCCTGTTGAACTCCAACTACCTCGAATACTCGCCCAACTTCAGCCGCGACGGGCGGCAGATCACTTTCGTCACATGGTCGGACGCGGAGAAGGGCGCGGTCTGGATCGCCGACGCCGACGG
>DASWNS010000608.1:0-5523 GCA_036399115.1 Pyrinomonadaceae bacterium
ACTTGATCCAACGCGGCAGAGATCAATAATCAATTGACGGCGATTGCTCCGGCCTGCTCCCTGTTTGCTTCGCCGATCTCGCGCAGACGTGCCACGACCTGTTCGATCAGCCAGTTCGGCGTCGAAGCTCCGGCGGTGACGCCCACGCGCTCCACCCCGCGCAAATCTCCGGCGTTAATCTCTTCCGGCGTCTCGATCAGAAAGCTCCGATCACAACCTTCTTTGCAGACCGAGAGCAGCTTCAAGCTGTTCGAAGAATGTTTGCCGCCGATGACGTAGAAGGCTTCGACGTGCGTGGCGAGCGCGCGCGCGGCGTCCTGCCTATCGCGCGTAGCCGAGCAGATGGTGTTGACGATCTGCGGTTCGGAGTCGGCCTTGCCGCGCACGGCTTCGGCGGCTTCGAGAAAAGTGCTGAGCTTGATCGTCGTCTGCGAAACGACGAGCGGCGCATGGAGCGCGGGCAGGTTCGCCACCTCGCTCGCGTCGCGTACGACGTGCGAGTTCGCGGGCGCATAGCCGACGACGCCGATCATCTCCGGGTGGTCTGGATTGCCGACCACGACCACATCACGCCCCTCTGCGGCGGCGCGCTCGGCCAGCTTCTGCACTTTGGTCACAAACGGGCACGTCGCATCAACTACGTGCGATGCGCGCGCTTCGAGTTCGCGCTGCACCTGCGGCGTAACGCCGTGCGCGCGAATGACGGCAGTGATCTCGCCCTCCACGTCGGCGGGCGTCTCAATCGTCGCCACGCCGTGCGATTCGAGGCGTTGAATCTCCTGCGTGTTGTGAATAAGCGGCCCCAGAGTGCGCACGGTCGCGCCCTGCGAGAGTGCGCCCTCAACCATCTCGACGGCGCGCTCCACCCCAAAACAGAACCCGTACTCTTCGGCCAACAGAACCTGCATGCGCGTTCCCTTCCGACTCTTCGCTGTGCGATCTTTGAGTTTAGACTCGCGCTCCGGGAGCAACAGTGCGCTTCACTGTCCAGTCGTCCTGCTGCGCCAATCTAAACCCGGTACATTCTCTACCCCATGCCCTCCGGTGGCGGCGTCGTGGTCTGCGCTTCGGGCGGACGATCACAACGTCGCTGCCACTCTTCGCGCAGGCGGTCGCCGCCGCGCAGGGCTTCGTCAATCCAGCCTATCTTCTTCTCCGCGATCCAGCGCACGCCGCCGAGGACGTTCTTTTCAAACTCCGCGATACGATAGGCCACGTCGCGCGGCAGGATGGCGTAAGAGGCATCGCTTAAGAAACGCAGCGCGTCGCAGAGCGTGTCGCCCGTGTGGTAGCGTGATTCGTTGGCTTCATTCATAAATAGAGATCACTCCTTCACCGTGGCTATACGACCACACGGACGCATTCGTTCCACCCCCGAGATACTAGCACAGCGCAAACGTTTCTCAGGACTTCGCAGGCGGTTGCGGCGGCCTGATGCCCGTGTACTGCGCGGAGGCGATGCGCCACTTGCCACGCGTCTTGCGGCAGACGAAAGTGCAGCGCAGGGCGCGGCTCGCGGTCTGCCCGTCGGGAGTCTTCATGGTGAACGGAAGCCGCGCGACGACGATGGCCGTGTCGCCATAGATGCGCGTGTTGATCTCGTCCAACCCGTATGACACCAACTCGCCCGCGCGCTGGCTCTTCTTTTCGGGCGCGTAAAAACCGAGCACCTTCGCGCGCGGGTCAACTTCCCCGGCGGGCGAAATCTCTACATAATCGGGAGCGAGAATCTCATCCAACTTGCCCGCGTCGTAATTCTTCTGCGCCTCCGTAAACTGCCGCAGCAGCGTGTTGATCTCATCTTCGACTTTAAACTTAAACCCCTGCGCAGCCCGCGAAGAGGACGCGTGCGACGGCACGAAACATAACAGCAAGGTGAAGCACAGCACCAAACGTCTCATAAGTTCTCCTCTTCCGTTTAAGCAGCATCAGAAAACAAAGCTCACGACTTCACCGGGTTTACGTCACGCAAGTGACGCAAGTTTCGACACGACCAAACTCAAGCGCACGCTCGCTATTCTTCGCCGATGGCTTCCTTCACTGTCGGCCACATCATCTTCGCCCAGTATTCGTAGCCCTCGTCGGAAGGATGGAAGCCGTCCGCAGAGAAGAACTCCGGATGCGCGGGGATCACTTCGCGGCTCATGTCGTAGGCATCGACGAGGAACAACTCGTGGCGTCCGGCGATCTCCGCGATGCGCTCGTTGAAGACGCGGATGCGCGCCTGCACCTGATCATGGAGGAAGACGGGCACGCGCGGCGCGGTCGAAATGTCCGGGATGTTGGTGACGACGATAGGCGCGTCCGTCCTGCTTTTCAGACGCGTGATGATCTCTTCGTAGTTGCGCGCGAACTGTTCGGGTGCCACGCCGTGGCTCACGTCGTTGATGCCGATGCCGAGCGTGATAAGCGTCGGGCGCGCGCCGTCGAGCCGCGTGAGTTGGCCGCGCAACACGTCTGCCGTCTCCGCGCCGCTCACGCAAAAGTTTTTCACGCTCGACCCCCCGCGCACCCGTTCGATGCGCTCGAAGAGACGCGCCACGTAGCCGCCGCCTCGCGCTCCCACACCCACGCCCGTCGAATCTCCGAACGCGACATAAGCGACGGGCGTTGTTGCCGCCGCCGTCGCCGCTACGTTCTGCGCCACCTTCTGTTCCGCCCTCATGTGATCCTCCCCCTCCTTGCCCGCGCGTGTCTCTCTCAAGCCGCACGCCGCGCTCGCCAACAACAGAGACGCCAGCCCGTAAACCATCAACGCGCGATAAAACCCCTCGTTCATAAAACCTCTCTTGCCCGTCAAACTCATCTCTTCCCTGCCAATTTCACAACAACTCTTCCGAGCGCACCGGCTCGCGCAGGATGCTCTCCGCCGCTTCATAGGCGACGCGCGCCGCTGCCGCGTGCGACTCGCGCAAGTTTCCGATCTGCATGAGCGACTCGCCCGTGCGCGAGAGCAGGCGGAAGAGGTCGCCTTCTTCGGCGCGCGTCTGGCGCACGAGTTCGTCCCACTTCATGCCCTTCGCCCAGCGCATGACCGCCGCCGCCGCCGAAAAATTCATCTCCGGCGCGGGGTCTAGCCCCTGCCGCCATTCCGCGCTCGCCACCTCGTAAGCGATCCGTTCAAACTCCGCGAGCGTCGAGACGAGCGCATCGTCCAACTGCAACTCGCCGTAGTCGCGTTCGGCGTCCGCCGCGAGCGCGGCCATCAGCCCGGCGGCACGCGCCGCATCGAGCGAGGCGAAGAGGTTTCGTTCAATCGCTTCGCCCACGAGCAGAGGGCGGTCGAGCCGCAGGTCTGCGAGCCAACGCCCGCGCTCCGTCGTGCGTTCGGCGTCGAAATCGAGGTAGCCGAAATGTTCGAGCACGCGCGCACGCCGCTCGAACGGCTGCCACACTTCCGCGCGCAACGCTTCGATGCGGCGTTCCGCGCGTTCGGCTGTCTCCGCATCCTTCAAGGCAGACCACAGAGCCTCTTCGCAACGTCGCCGCGCCTCCTCCTGAACCGTCGCGTCAAACGTCTCGCCCGCCGTCGAAGCCGCGACGAGGGAAGAGGTCAACGCTTCCATCAGATCGTTGATCAGATCGACGGCCTCGTCCGTGCCCGTGCGCGCGTCGCGCAGGCGCGGCTCCTGCATGAGCGTCGCGCGCCCCTCGCGTACGTCCGCGAAAGCCGCATCCCGCGCCTCCTCCGTGAGCGGGTAGACCTCCTCGTAGACGCGCCCGACGCGCGTGAGATCGAGCGACGCGCGATGCCCGTTCTCGCGCACGCCGACGAAGTTTCCGTCGCGCCGCTCCGTGACGAAGACCAGACGCCGACTGCTGCGCCCGATGCCGACGACGCGCCCCGGCACGACCGCTTCCACGAGCCAGTGCAGAAAAACTTCCGTGCGCGTCTGCGGCGCGCTACTCAGTAACTTGTCGCGCGCGCTCGCCAGACGCTCAAGCCCGCGCGCCGCGTCCGGCGAAAACTCGCAGCCCGCGTCCCTTAACTTTTGCTCGATGCGCCGCTCGGCCTCCGCGCGCTCCTGCTCCAGACGCGCGACGCGTTCGACCGTCTCCCTGTGCGCGAAACTGCGCGCCGCGATCTCGCGCACCTGCGCGAAGTTGCCGTAAGCGTCGAGCAGATTAAGGAGCGTCGTGTAGGTGGCGCGAAACTGGCTCTCCAGCGGGTCGGGCAATGCGCCGAGGAGCGCGGCCATCTTCTGCGGGTCTTGATGCGTGCCCGGCGCGGCGACGATGAAGCCCACGCGGTCGCGCCCGCGCCGCCCGGCGCGCCCCGTCATCTGTTGAAACTCGGAAGCGGTGAGCGTGCGCCAGCCCTGCCCGCGCCGCACGTCTATATTCGAGAGGACGACCGTGCGCGCCGGAAAATCGACGCCCGCCGCGACCGTCGCCGTCGCAAAGATCGCGTCGAGCAGTCCCGCGCTCATCAACTTCTCGATCAAGAGTTTCCAGGCGGGCAGATGCCCCGCGTGATGCGAGGCGACGCCGCCGTTTAAAACCGCGTTCCAGTGGCGATGCTTGCGAATCTCCGCGTGCTCGGCGGTGAAGTCGCGCATGAGCGTGCGCCGCGCCTCGCGTCTCTCGACCTGTGCGTCGCGTCTGCCGAGCGCGGCCTCGGCGGCGGCCTCGTCGCAGCGGCGGCGGGTCGGCAAAAAGACGATTGACGGCAGGAGGTCGTAGGAGCCGAGCGCGGACAGAAGCGAGGCGGGCGGCATCTCCGGCATCTGCATCCGCGCGCCGCGTTGAGGCTCTCGACGCTCGCCCCAACGATTCGACATGTGACGCTGCGGCGCGCTTGAGCGTTGGAGGAAATTCGCGATCTCCGGGTTGAAGTGTCCCGCTTCGTCAAAGAGCGGCGCGAGTTGCCCGTCAGGATAAAGGAAGGCTGCGCGCAGCGGGACGGGACGCGCGCCCGGACGTGTGACGACGCCGCAACGCACGCCCCGCACCTCCGCCACCCATGCCGCGAACTCTTCCGCGTTCCCGACCGTCGCCGACAGCAGCAGCAGGCGCACGCGCGGCGGCGTCAAAATGATCGCCTCCTCCCAGACGTGCCCGCGATCTTCGTCCGCGAGGTAGTGCGCCTCGTCCATGATCACGAGGTCTGTGCGGAGTTCGCGCCCTTCGCGCAGGGCGTCGAAGAGTTGGTTGCGATAAACTTCGGTCGTGCCGACGATGAGCGGCGCGTCGGCGCGTTCCTTGCGGTCGCCCGTCAGGATGCCCACCTTGTCTGCGCCGAACGCTTCCGAAAATTCCTGATACTTTGAATTGGTGAGAGCCTTGAGCGGGCTGGTGTACCAGGCGCGCTTGCCCGCCGCGAGCAGCCGCCTGATCTCTTCGCGCGCGATCCACGTCTTGCCGCTGCCCGTCGGCGCGGTGACGAGCACGTCTTCGTGTTCGAGCGCGGCGAAGGCTTCGAGTTGAAACGGATCGGGCTTGAACTCGCCGCGAACGGGCGTGCCGATGCCTTCCAGCAGACGCCTTACGGGGCGCGAACGCGCAGACGAGCGCGCCGCCCGT
>DASWNS010000609.1:0-3657 GCA_036399115.1 Pyrinomonadaceae bacterium
GATTTCGCATATGAAGAATTTTACACGGTGGGTACTGCTAGCCAGTATCGCCGTCGCCGTGAGCGCCGTGGTGTTCAACTTCGGCCCCGTCGCCTCAAGCCAAAGCTCGCGCAAAGGTGAGAGATCGAAGGTTAACCCAACTTCTCCCGGTCGCACCGGCCTGGAAAACTTCGACATCCGTGTCAGACGGGCGGGCGAAGCGGAAGCCGCCGCGACACGTAAGGGCGGAGGGCTGACCGCGGAGGCGCAGAAACAGGTCGTCGCCACGCAACGCCAACGCGAAGCCGCCGCCGTCGTGCAGCAGTCAATGCGCGCTGCGGAGCAGTCTCTGGCTGCGCGTCTGCCCAACCTGAAAGTTAATTACAACGCCGCCTTGCGCGTTCCCGAGATCGTGAAGGTCGAAGGCGCGGGCGTGCTTGCGTCTGCCGCTGCGAACTCGAAGGAAGAAGCCCTGCGCAGCTTCGTCTCGGAGAACGCCGCGCTCTACGGTTTGACCCGTGGGCAGGCAGCGCAACTCACCAAATTTTCCGATTATACGAACCCGGCGGGAAACCTCTCGTTCGTGGAACTCGAACAACAGATTAACGGCATCCCCGTGTTTCAAGGGTTCGTGCGCGGCGTCCTGACGCCGCAAGGCCAACTCATGAGCACGGTCAGCCTGCTCGCCGCCGGCATGCGCCCCTCCGACCTCGATACCACTCCCGGTATTGACGCCGCAGAGGCCGTCGCCGCCGGTATCAAGAGCATCAATCTGAAGGTCAACGCCGCGAGCCTCTCCGTGCTCGACGCGGCTGCCGACGGCAAATCGCACGTCGTTTCGCGCGGCCCGCTCGATGAAGAGACGAAGACCAGTTTGATGTATTTCCCGGTCGTGCCGGGTCATGCCGTGCTGGCCTACTCCATGACCTTGTGGGGACCGGAAAACTCCTACTACGTCTTTGTCGATGCGAACACGGGTCAACTCCTGTGGCGCAAGAACATCACGCAGGACCAGCAGACCGCCTACACCTACAACATCTACGACAACGACAGCCCGACGCCCTCCGCGCCCGTCCGCTCGTCGCTCATCTCGCCCGTGAACACCACCGCGAGCGAGCCGCAGCCGCCGGGCATCTCGCGCACGGACGTTACGCGCGTCTCCGAGTCTCCTTTCGACAACCTCGGCTGGATTCCCGACGGCGCAGGCCCGAACGCCCCGACGACCGGCAACAACGTGGACGCCGGTATCGACCGGGTAGCCCCGAACGGCATCGACCCCGGCGGGCGCGCGACGGCGACGAATTTCGTCTTCCGTTTCAATTACAGACCCGACGGCTCGACCGATCCCGTCGGCTCGAACAACCCGCTCGATCCTGAGTTCCAGAAGGGCGCGGTCACCAACCTCTTCTTCTGGTCGAATCGCTATCACGATTCGCTCTACCATCTCGGCTTCACCGAGGCGGCGCGCAACTTCCAGACGAACAACTTCGGGCGCGGCGGCCTCGGCAACGACGCTGTGAGGGCGGAAGCGCAGGATTCTTCCGGCACCAACAACGCCAACTTCAACACCCCGGCTGACGGTCAGCCCCCGCGCATGCAGATGTTCTTATGGACGGGCACCCCGGTGCGCGACGGCGACCTCGACCAAGAGGTCATGTATCACGAACTGACGCACGGCACCTCGAATCGCCTGCACGCCAACGGCAGCGGTCTGGGCAGCGACACGGCGCAGGGCATGGGCGAAGGCTGGTCGGACTTCTACGCCCTTTCGCTCTTAGCCATGCATACGCCCGACGGCGACGACGGCAAACGCCTCTACGCGATGGGCGCGTACGACACGAGGAACTATTATCGTGCCATTCGCCGCTTCCCTTACGCGGTGAAATCGGCGGTGGCCGCCAACGGCAGATCGCACAATCCTCTGACTCTGGCCGACATCGACCCGGCGCAACTCGACGTGAGCGACGCCGCTTTCCCGGTCGCGCCCGGTCAAGCCACACAGGTTCATAATCAGGGCGAAGTCTGGTGCTCCGCGCTCATCGAAGTGCGCGCGAAGCTGATCGAAAAACTCGGCTTTGCCAACGGCAGCCAGCGCGTCTTGCAGATCGTCACCGACGGTATGAAACTCGACCCCGTCAACCCGACGATGCTCGATGCGCGCGATTCGATCATCGCGGCAGACTGCGCGGGCTTCAACGGCGGCGACGAACTCGACATCTGGGAAGGCTTCCGCATTCGCGGCATGGGCTTCCGCGCCGCCACCTCCGGCATCCACGTCACGGAAAACTTCGAAAGCCCGAACCTCAAACTGCTGACCATCACCGCGACGGAAGTTCCGGGCAGCAGCAACGGCGACGGCGTCATCGATCCGGGCGAAACCGCGCGGATCAGCGTTCCGCTCCAGAACATCCTGTGCTCGGTCACCGTGCCGAGCGCGACCGCGACCCTTTCACCGGGCGGCGATACGGCCACCTATCCGGCGTTCGCTCCCGGCGCGGTCAACACCGAGACGCTCGACTACACCGTCCCGGCCAACACCGCCTGCGGCAGCAGCGTGCCTTTGACGATCACCGTCAACAGCACCCTCGGCCCCATCACCTACAACTACAACCTGAACATCGGGCGACCGTCTCCGCTCGCTCCTTACGAAAACTTCGACAACGTGACGCCTCCGGCGTTGCCCCTCGGCTGGACGACGCAACGTACCGGCGCGGGCATCCCGTGGCAGACCACGCCGACCAACCCGGACACTCCTCCGAACTCGGTGTTCACCACGAACCCGACCAACGCGGGCACGTCCGATCTCTTGTCGCCGACCTTCCCGGTCAACACCGCGCTGGCTCAGGTCAGCTTCCGCAACTCCTTCAACCTCGAAGACAACTTCGACGGAATGCAGTTGCACATCAAGATCGGCAACGGGCCGTTCAGGGAGATTATCGCGGCGGGCGGCAGTTTCGTCAGCGGCGGTTACAACGGCGAGATCAACGACGGGGCGGCCTGGACCGGACTCTCCGGCGGAACCTCTGCCAACCCGACTTACATCACTTCCACCGTCAATCTGCCGCCTTCGGCCAACAACCAACTCGTGCAGTTGAAGTGGACGGTTATCGGCGACGCGAACACCATCGCGCCGGGACAATCGGGCGCACGCATTGACACGGTGCAACTCTCGACGACCGCGCAGGCTTGCAATCCTTTCGGTGTCTTCACCGTTTCGATCAGCGGCCATTTGCGTGACAGCGTCGGCAACCCGGTGGCGGGCATCCAGGTCACGCTGAGCGGCACGACGAACGCCACGGCTACAACCAACGCCGACGGCTTCTATTCGTTCCCGAACCTCGTTTCGGGCGGCGACTACACCGTTGCGCCGACCACTCCGGGCTTTGATTATCTGCCTCAGAGCCGGACTTACAACGACCTGACAACCAACGTGACCGACGCCGATTTCACCGTCGCCTTCGCGGCGAGCATCAGCGGTCGCGTCACTTCGGAGAACGGCGCAGTGGGCATCGATGGCATCACCATCACGCTCACCGGCACGGAATCGAGAACAACCGTCACCTCCGGCGGCGGCTTCTACTCGTTCCAAAATCTGACGCGCGGCGGCAACTACACCGTCACGCCTTCCGGCGGCAACAACACGTTCACGCCGCCGAGCCGCACTTACAATGACCTGCA
>DASWNS010000610.1:0-14320 GCA_036399115.1 Pyrinomonadaceae bacterium
GTCTACGTCGAGTTCGGTGACGGAGAAGGGCACTGTGCCCGCCGATTGATATGTGTCTAAGACGACGAGCGCGCCGACCTCGTGTGCGCGTTCGGTGATGGCGCGCGCGTCTTGCAGAAACGCGCTCTTGAAGAGGACGTGCGAGATGGGAACGATGAGCGTCTCCTCGTCAATGGCGGCGAGCATGCGTTCGAGCGAGACGGTCATGCCGTCGTCCGACGGGACGCGCTCGACACGAAAGCGACCGTGGCGCGCGTGCGCTTCGTAGGCGTACATGACGGAGGGAAATTCGAGATCGGAATAGACGATCTTATTGCGGCGCGCATCGTCGTCGAAGCAGGAGAGGATGAGCGACTGGCAGATGGAGACGTTCTGGTGCATGACGACCGAGGCGGGCGGCGCACCGATGATGCGCGCCACTTCGTCGCCGATGGTGAGCGGCATCTCCCACCAGCCCTCGCCCCACGCGCGCACGCCGCGCGTCGCCCACGCCTCGGCGTAGGCTTGGAGGTTGTCGAAAGTGGCGCGGGGCATCGCGCCGAGGCTGTGCGAGATCAGATAAGTCGTCTTGTCGAGAATCGGAAATTCAGCGCGCCATTTGAGTAGCTCGTCGGTCAAACGTTTGGTTCCTCCTGCGTGTGGACAATGATATGCGGCGGGAGCACTGAACGTCTAGCGAGCGGGGTGGCCGGAGTGAGAAGCTCAGCTTGTGCTTGAGTCGCCGGAGAGCGCATTTCAACACGAGAGGTGCAGAGTTCACGCAGAGGCGCAGAGTTCACGCATGGGCGCGCTGAGGCTTGAATAATCTTTAACTCTCTGTGGTTCTCTGCGTGGACTCTGCGCCTCTCGTTGCGCCTCTCGTGTTGAATAACCGTTTGCGGTTATTCAGCCACGGTTAATTCTTCAAGATGAACGTCTCGGCATCGAGGGCGGTTGGCTCGTCCGGCGAGACGAACGGCTGACATTGACGCAGCGCGGGAATCAACTCTCGTTGCATGGCGGCGGCATCGGCATAACGCGCGGCGCGATCTTTGGCGAGCGATCTTTGCAGCACGGCGTCGAGCGCGAGCGCGGCGGGCGAAGAGCCTTCGAGATGAAACGGCGCGTTGAGGATGTTGGTCAGCAGTTCGTGATAGGTCGCCCCCGTGAAGGGACGGCGACCCGTGACGGCTTCGACGACCATGACGCCGATGGAGAAGATGTCTGTGCGTTCGTCAACCGCGCCGCCCGTGAGTTGTTCGGGCGACATGTAGCCGAAGGTGCCCATTACCGCGCCGGGCGTGGTGACGGGCGCGGCAGCGGTCGGGCTGAGCGAATCGGCGGGGAGCGCCTGCATGAGTTTGGCGAGGCCGAAGTCGAGCAGGTGCGCGCGCGTCTGCCCGTTTTCGTAGGTTGAGAGCAGGACGTTCTCAGGTTTGAGGTCGCGGTGGACGACGCCCGACGCGTGCGCGGCTTTAAGGCCATCGAGAATTTGCTCGAAGAGATCAGCCGCAACGGCGGGCGCGAGTTGCCGCTCGCGCCTGATACGCGCGCCGAGCGTTTCGCCCGCGATGAGTTCCATGACGAGATACGCGCCTTCGGTCGAGAGCAAACCGTAGTCGTGGACGGTGATGATGTTCGGATGATGGAGTCGTGCGCTGGCCTGCGCCTCGCGCTCAAAACGACGCAGAGCCTCGCTGTTGCCGAACATGCTGCCCGTTAAAATCTTGACGGCGACTTTGCGATGCAGGCGCAGGTCGGTCGCTTCATAGACCGCGCCCATGCCGCCTTTGCCGATGGAGCGTTCGAGCCGGTAGCGCGTCTCAATCGTGCGCTCGACGGGCAGCGAGAGCGTCAACTCCGCCGCGTCCCGGTCGCACGCCTGCGCGTTCATGTCGAAACACGCGCCGCACTGCGGGCACTCCTTCAGGACGTTCATGTCCTGCCCGGCGACGCGCGAGAGCACCTCCTGTTTGATCTTGCGATCCCGGTCTACGCGGTTCTTCAGGCGCACGTTCTCATAGACGATGGCGATCTGCCCGGCGAGCGTTTCGAGCAGTTCGCGGTCGCTCGCCGTGTAGGGCACTTCGGATTTCTTCTCGCCTAAGAGGAGCAGCCCCGCGAGCCGCTCGTCTGTGCCGGTCAGAGGCACGATGAGGCGCGTGCCCAAACTTGCGAGCCACGTTTTTTCGCTCTGCGGCAGGCTGTTCTTTTGGGGAAACGGAAATTCCTGCGCGCTCCCATGATCTTCCATGAAGCGCAGCAGGCGAAACTCTTCCGGTATCTTCAACTCCTGCCCCGTCAGGGTTGCGCCGCCCGACGTGTAGGTGAGCGAGAGATCGCGCGTGCCCTCCTCGCGGTAGAAGAGGAAGGCCTGTTGGGGATGAAGCGCGGCGGTCACGCGTTCGGTGACGCGCTTGGACATTTCGGGAATCGAGTCGAGCTTCTTCACGTCGTCCGTCAACTCGCGCAGTATCTTCTCCTGATTGTACGACTCGCGGAAGAACTTGCGGTCAACCCACTCGCCGAGCCGTTTGCGGAAGACGAGTGCGAGCGCGATGGCCGCGATGAACAGGTAAAAGTAGAGCGAACTGCCGAGCAGGATTTCCGACAACCGCCGCTCCCGGTTAGAGATGATCGAGACGCAGAGGCCGACGACGGGCAGCGCGATGAGCAGACGCAGGGCGTTTCTGGCAAGCAGGTATTGCAGCCCACGCCGGATGATCAATTTGACGGGGATCACCTGATGGCGCACGATGGCGTAGGCGAACGAGATCGGCATCGCAAGCATCAGTGTGTTGACGATTAACCAACCCACATACGGCGCCCAGCCCTCGCGCGAGCGCGGCACCACGGCGAGGATCAAAAACCACCCGACGAACGGCATGAAGGCGACGAGGCTGCCGACGAGCACGATGCGCAACTTACGCTTCGACACCTGACCCGCGCGCCTGTAACTCAGCACGAGCGACAGCAATGCCAGCAGAATAGTGAGGGGCAAGAGGATCGCGCTGATCACCCCGATCCATGGGTAGCGCAGGCTGAAAGCAATTAACTCCTCGGGGTCTACCGCCCAGAGGATCAGCATATAAGTGATGGGGAGAAAGCTCAGCAGCAGCGTCGGCAGGTAGAGATATCGTTCCAGTCGCGGCCAGCGTTTGAGGATGGGCGACGGTTCGGGGAAGACGAGAAACAGGTGGAGCAGAAAGCTCGGCGCGAATACCTTGGTTGCCTGCCCGAACACGATCAGGGCGCGATACCACCACGCCGTCCCTTCAAACGGCTGCGGGAGCGAAAAGGCGGAGGCCATCAGCACGAGCCACAGAGAGAGCAGCAGAGCCTGTTTGTCTTCCGGCTTGACCACGAAGACGGCGATGCCGATGAGCAGGAAGATGGCGGAACTGAGCAGCGTGGAGAATGCGCCGGACGTGAAGACCCGTCTCAATAGAGAGACGTGGTTGCGGCGCAGAGTGATGTCGCGCAGTTCGCCATCGCGCCGGATGGTGAGGGTGTAGGCTTCGTCGCGGTTGAGGCGGCGAAAGGTGTTCTCCATGCGGTAGTCCGAGCGTTCGACGTTCTGGCCGTTGATGGCGATGATCTCGTCGCCCACCTGCAAGTCCGTGGCGGGGCCGCTCGCATTCACCCAGACGATCAACTCGGGGCCGCCGGGCGCGCTCGGCGCGGCGTTCCAACCGCGCTCCTCCAACATGTGTTGGAGGGTGATCCATGAACTGTAGCTCGCAGGGGTGTAGGCCGCTACCAGAGCGAAGAAGATTCCGACGAGGATGGTGCGTGTCTTCATGTGCGTGCGGCCTCAACCGCTGAAGCGTTGCTCACTATCGAAGACTAACGGCTGGCTTCAAGTCAGCCTGATGCGCAAGAGGAAACGACGCGCGGGTGGTAAAAGTTCGGTTGCAGAAAAGCGGCGACGCGAGTGCGCCCGTGCCGGCGGATGCATGTCGCGCGGCGCATCTTAACAAACTTCCGCGCGCGCGTCAGTCCTTTCGTCGCAGGCGTGTGCTCGAAGGAGCCGGACAAAACCCTGCCTGTTTTCGTCCGCTCGCGCGGAACTGCTACACTGCACGACTGAGACGCACATGACCTGGCATCCCGCAAACCCCATCCGCCATTCGCTCCCCGGCGCGCGCTGGCCGACCCGCGCAGAGGCCGCCCGCGCGCTCCTCTTTCAACCGGTAGACATCGGCTCGCTCACGCTGGAGCAACGCACCTGGGTTCCGGCGATGGTTCCGTGGCGCGCGACGGAAGACGGTTTTGTGACGCGCGAAGTGCTCGAATGGTACGGGCGTTTCGCGGCGGGGCGACCGGGCGCAATCGTCGTCGAAGCGACGGGCGTGCGCGACATCCCCAGTGGACCGCTCTTGCGCATCGGCCACGAACGCTTTCTGCCCGGCCTGCGCGAACTCGTCGAAACCGTGCGCCGCGCGAGCGACGGCCACACGCGTCTCTTCATACAGATCATAGATTTCCTCTCGGTCAAACGCCGTCCTGAAAAGTCGAAATACTTCGCGCGGTTTCTACAGTTAGAAGAACGCCACGCACGCGCGCTCGCCGCCGCAACAGGTGACGAGAGTTGGCTTCGCGCCGGGGAGACGGAGACGCGCGCCTTCCTCGCCGCCGCGCCCGAAGAGTTGCTAGGGAAAGTTCTGGACGAGCGCGAACTCGAATCGCTCACGCGCGGCTACCGCGAACGCGTGACCGACATGCACCTCGCGCACGTCGAAGCGTTGCCGCGCGTGCTGCCCGAAATTTTCGCCGCCGCCGCGCGCCGCGCACGCGAGGCCGGGTTCGACGGCGTCGAACTCCACTACGCACACGCCTACACGATGGCCTCTTTCCTCTCCGCGCTCAACACGCGTCCGGACGGCTACGGCGGCTCGCGTGAAAATCGTGTGCGCTTGCCGCTCGAAGTTTACAGGGCGGTGCGCGAACGAGCGGGGCGGGACTATACGGTCGGCGTGCGCTTTCTCGGCGACGAAGTGATCGCGGGCGGGAGCAGGCTTGAAGATGCGATCTATTTCGGGCGCGAGTTCGCGCGGGCGGGCTTCGATTTTCTCTCGCTCTCGAAGGGTGGGAAGTTTGAAGACGCGGCGCAGCCGAAGGTCGGCCATGCCGTCTATCCTTACACGGGCGAGAGCGGCTACGAGTGCATGCCGACCATTCGCTCGGACGAGCGTGGTCCTTTCGGTCGCAACGTCTCGCTCGCCGCCGCCGTCCGGCGCGCGTTGCTCGATGAAGGATCGCACACGCCCGTCGTCGTCGCCGGAGGCATCTGCACCTTCGAGCAGGCCGAAGAGATTTTGCGGCGCGGCGAGGCCGACATCATCGGAGCCGCACGCCAGACGCTCGCAGACCCCGACTGGTTTCTCAAAACACGGCTCGGCAAAGGCGACGAAATTCGTCGCTGCACCTACACCAACTACTGCGAAGGCTTAGACCAGGCGCACAAACAGGTCACCTGCAAACTCTGGGATCGAGTGCAACTCGACGAACCGAACATCTCACTCAGCCACGACCGCCGCCGACGCCTGCTCGCGCCTGATTGGAAGGTAGAAGAGGACGGGGAAAAGGGGACAGGGTAAGGTAGGTTTGCTTTAGCCCGTTTAGGGATTAGATGTCGCCCCGCACGAGGCTTTAATCCGACGCGGACTTGATTGCTGCCTCATACGCTTCAATGAATGCGGGATCGCGCCGTTTCAAGTTCTCATAGTCGATCTTCTTGCTGCGCGTCATCAACGAATAGGCGAAGGGCAGGGGCGCGAGGTGCATGTAGTCGCGCGCGTGCTCAAACCAGACGAGGCTCTCATACGCGGCCTGTTGATACTCTTCGATGACGGGCTTGCGCACGCGCTCAAACTCTGCGAGCGCACCCCGCACGTTCGAGTTGGCGGCCAAGCAACGATACAGCGCGATAGCATCTTCGAGGGCGAGCTTCGTGCCCGAGCCGATGGAGAAGTGCGCCGTGTGCAAAGCGTCGCCGAGGAGGACGACGTTTTCGTGTTGCCAATGCCGGTTCTTCACCAGCAGGAAGTTGATCCACTTCGAATTGTTTGAGAGCAAAGCATGCCCGCCCAAGTCTCTCGCGAAGACGGCTTCCAGGTAAGCGCGCGTCTCCGCCTCGGTCATCTCCGCAAACTTCGCGCCCGCCCACGTCTCCGCGTCGCACTCGACGATGAAAGTGCTCGTCTGCGGGTCGAACTTGTAAGAGTGAGCGGCGAAGACGCCCGCCGCCGATTCGCGAAAGGTCAGTGTCAGCCCGTGAAAGAGTTGATGCGTGCCGTACCAGATATACTTGTTGTGCCGCACGCCGAGCGAAGGCTCGAACGAGTCGCGGTAACGCTCGCGCACGGTGCTGTTCACGCCGTCCGCGCCGACGATCAGGTCGCAGCCGGAAAACTCTTCGAGGTTCCCGACCTCGGCACGAAAACGCAACTCGACGCCGAGCGCGCGGCAGCGCGCCTGCAAGATGTTGAGCAACTTGATGCGCGCGATTCCGGAAAACTTGTTGCCCCGGATCGTGACGCGCTCGTCGCGATGCACCACGTCCACGTTGTCCCACGTCGCAAAGCTGCGCGTGATCTCGCGGTAGGTTTCCTCGTCCGTGTCGCGCAAATACGAGAGCGTCTTATCCGAGAAGACGACGCCCCACCCGAAAGTATCGTCGGGCGCATTGCGCTCCAACACCGTGATCTCATAAGACGGCTCATGCTTCTTCATCAGAAGCGCGAAGTACAACCCGGCTGGCCCACCGCCGATGATGACAATTTTCATAGCTTGCCCGCGTTCATCCGCTTTCAGGTAAGTCTCACGCTATTGTAGCGTCTCGGCGCGGGCTGACAAGTTGAGAAACGATCAGCGCGGATTCGCCTCCTGCTCTCGCTGCCGCGCTGCCAAGTCGTCCTCTGGTGTGTTGCACGGGTAGGTTGGCGCGGTTGGCGACGGTCGGTTACTTAGTATCCAATTTACGTTAACTTTATACATCTTCAAGTCACACACATTGAAAGCTGTTGGAAAGAGCACGAGCGCGACTAGCAGGAGCGTAAAAAAACTGACTGCCAGCGCATGACGTAAGGTGCGGACTCCGGGCGGCTGAAAGCCGAGAAACTCCGACATATAAATAATCTCCCGGTTGATTATTTTAAGCGACCGGAACGCCAGCAGAATCAGGAGCGCGAAGGAGAGATTCATAAAGAACGGAAAAGCAAATGACCATCTGACTAAGTTTTGCTCGCCGGATTGAAGGGAAAAAGACAGGATCGCTCCGGTGATGGCAAAGTTGAGAAAGTTGAACCGGATCAGCAGGTCGAGATACTTCTCATAAAGCCTGATCTGCATTTGATACTGCTCCTTGAGCAGCTCAACGTTGATGCCACTTACGATCTGCGGAGTCTCCGGCGGGGACGCAAACGACAAAAAGCGTTTGTGCTTCTCCCTTAAACGCTCCTCCCACGATTCGTAATACCGGAGGTGCTTCGGGATACAGATGAACATGTCCAGCGAAAACCACTTGTTTTCAAACTCCTTCGGACCAAAGAACCTTGCCCGAGAAAACCTCCTGGTCTTCAACTTGTGCTGTCTAATATCCTCACGGCTCGGCGGATAATCGCAATGGTAATAAGCCGGGTATCGCCCATGCCATATCTCACTAAAGCGAATGCATAGAAAGAGACTCTTTAGAGGAAAGAGAAGCAATAGAAGAAAGCCAAGCCAGAGAAGAAAGTCGAACCAGAGAAGACGGTCAAGCCAGAGAAGACGGGTAAACCAGAGAAGAAAGCCAAGCCAGAGAAGACGGGCAAACCAGAGAAGAAAGCCAAGCCAGAGAAGACGGTCAAGCCATCGGACAATGCGAAGCCAAAGAGATTTTGGCCGCTGCTGGGATTCGTTAGATTCCGGTTTGACGGAAGGCGGCAGGTCTTTTTCCTGATCCATTGGCGAGGACTCCTATCACGGTGAAGGAACGTGAGCGAGCAAGGATGCGGCTTGAACTTGCGAACGGGGCTGCGCGGCGAATACTACTCTTTCAACAATTCTCTGGCAATCACTAACTTCTGAATCTCGGACGTGCCTTCGTAAATTCTGAGCGCGCGGATGTCTCGGTAGAGGCGTTCGACGATGTGGCCGTGGACGAGTCCTGCGCCGCCGTGAATCTGGAGGGCTTGGTCGATGATGCGCTGCGCGGCTTCGGTGGCGTAGAGTTTGGCGGTGGAGGCTGCGCGCGAGAGCGTGGGCGCGTAGGTGTCTTCCTGCCCGTAGGTGTCTCTGAGGTAAGCGGAGCGATAGACGAGCAGGCGCGCGGCGTCGAGTTCGGCGGACATGTCCGCGAGTTTCTCCTGAATCAACTGGTGCGCGGCGAGCGGTTGCCCGAACTGCGTGCGCCGACGCGCGTAAGCGATGGCTTCGTCGAGCGCGCGACGCGCCATGCCGCAGGCCGCCGCGCCGACCGATGCGCGAAACGTGCCGAGCGTCAGCATGGCGAGGCGAAAGCCTTCGCCCTCCTCTCCCACGCGGTCTTCTGCGGGCACGCGCAAGTTGTTGAACTCGATCTCGCCAATCGGATGCGGCGAGATGAGACGCGTCCGTTCGCGCACCGTGAAGCCGTTCATGCGCGCGCTGACGACGAAGGCGGAAATCTCCGCGCGCCCGTCGGGACGACTGCCCGTGCGCGCGAAGACCGTATAGAAATCTGCGATCCCTGCGTTGGAGATAAAACGCTTGCGCCCGTCGAGCACGTAGCTGTCGCCGTCGCGCCGCGCGGTGGTCTGGATGGCGGAGATGTCCGAGCCGACCTCCGGTTCAGTCAAAGCGAAAGCGGCGACGGCACGCCCCGTCGCGGCGCGCGTGAGCCAGAAGTCGCGCACGTGTTCGGGGGCGGCGAGGCTGACCGCGTGCGTGCCGAGTCCCTGCATCACGAAGGCGAGATCGGCGAGCGGCGAACTGTAGGAAAGCTCTTCGCGAATCAGGCAGAGCGCGCGCACATCGAACGGCGCATGCGGCCTCGCCACCGCATAACGCAGCAACTCGGCCTGCGCCAGCAGCGACACCAACTCGCGAAACTTCTGATCCGACTGCGCCTGATCCGTCTCTTCCTCATCACCCTCCGCGCGCGGCTCGATCTCGCGCCACACGAAACTGGCGACGCTCGCCGCGAGCCGCAAATGCTCCGGGGTGAAAAACGGCGTCTCTTCGATAAACCGATCCATAAAAATAGTGATGAGTGATGAGTGATGAGTGATGAGTAAAAACAAAAGAGCGTTGTTTTTAGCTCATCACTCATTACTCATTACTCATTACTCATTACTCCCTTAAAAACTGGCTCGCGCTTCGCGTTGAAGGCTTCGTGGGCTTCGCGGAAGTCGGGGTGTTGCATGCAGACGGATTGCGCCTGCGCTTCCCATTCGAGCGCGGTGTCGAGATCGACGTGCATTTCTCGATTGAGCATCTCTTTGGTCATGCCGAGCGCGAAGGCGGGACCACGCGCCAGCCTCCCGGCGAGGGCGCGCGTCTCCGCTTCGAGTTCGGCAGCGGGCACGACGCGGTTATAGAGTCCGATGCGTTCGGCCTCTGCGGCGGAGATGAAGTCGCCCGTGTAGAGCAACTCGGTCGCCTTCGCCAGCCCGACGTAGCGCGGCAACAGGTAGGCCGCGCCCATGTCCGCGCCCGACAGCCCGACGCGCACGAAGAGAAACGCGATGCGCGCCTCCATCGCTGCGATGCGCAGATCGGCTGCGAGCGCGACGACCGCCCCCGCGCCCGCCGCTGCGCCGTTCAAACTCGCGATGACAGGCTTGCGCAGCACGCGCATGTTGCGTATGAGTTCGCAGGTGAGACGCGTGAAGGCGAGGTGGCCTTGAATGTCTAGCGATTGCAGGTCGGCGATGATGTCGCGCACGTCGCCGCCCGAACAGAACGCGCGCCCCGCGCCCGTGATGACGACGGCGCGTACGTCCGCTTCATCTGCGAGGGCGGCGAACGTGTCGGTCAACTCGCGGTAGACTTCAAAGGTCAGCGCGTTCAGACGCTCCGGGCGGTTGAGCGTGATCCACGCCACGCCGTCCGCGCGCACTTCGTAAAGAAAACTCTTCGGAGAAAGCATAAGAGAGCAGGGTTGAGTGATAAGTGACGTGTGACGAGTTAAAAGAAACGCGCGACGGTGAACGACATGGCGACGAGTGAGCAATGACGAGCCGGAACGAGTCTTTATAACTTTTCACCCGTCACTTGTCACTCGTCACGAGAACAAGTTTTTGTCTTCAACTTGTCACTCGTCATTTGTCAGCCGTCACTGCTCTTATGACGGCGATGCCTTCGATCTCCACTTTCGCTTCGTCTTCGAGCAGGGCTTTGACTTCGACGAGCGCCATGGCGGGGAAGTGGCGTCCCAGAAGTTTGCGCCAGCACGCGCCGATCTCGCTTTGACGCGAGCGGTATTCCTCTTTGTCTGTGACGTAGATACAGAGACGCGCGATCTGTTCGGGCGCGCCGCCCGCCTCGCTGACGACCGCGAGCACATTCATGAGCGCGCGTTCAAACTGCGCGACGAAATCCGTGCTCACGATCTGCTGTCGTTCGTCCCAAGCTATCTGCCCGGCGATGAAAAGCAGCGCGCCGCCCTCCGGCGCAAGCACGCCGTTCGCGTAGCCGCGCGGCCTTCCCAGAGACGCGGGGTTGATCAATTTAAACATAGCTGTCAGCGATGAACTGTTAGCAGAGACAGGAACCGGCGGCTGCCGTTCGATAGCTGCTGGCTAACAACTCATCGCCAACAACCGACAGCCTATCTTAAGAGACTACGCTACCGCCATCGACGTTGATGGCCTGACCGTTGATGCCGCGCCCGTCTTCGGAGGCGAGCAGCAGGGCGAGCGCGGCGACCTCTTCCGGCGTGACGAGGCGGTTTTGCGGACTCATACGCTTGATGGCTTCGAGCGCGTCCGCCGTGGTGCGCCCGGTCTTCGCTTCAATCTGTTCGAGCGCGCGCGTCGTCATGTCCGTATCGACATAGCCGGGACAGATGGCGTTGACCGTCACGCCTTTCGCCGCGACTTCGAGCGCGACGGAACGCGTGAGGCCGACGACGCCATGCTTCGACGCCGCATAAGCCGCGATGTAAGGCGCACCCGTCTTGCCCGCGATGGACGCGATGTTGATGACGCGCCCCCAACCGCGTTCCAGCATTGCGGGCAGGGCGGCGCGCGTGCAGTAGAAAGTGGCGTCGAGGTTGATGGCGAGGTGGCGTCGCCAGTGCGCGTCGTCGGTGCGCGTGATGGGCGCGCTCTCGGCGATCCCTGCGTTGTTGACGAGAATGTCGGCATGGCGTCCGAAGCCGTTGTAAGTGGCGAGGAAAAAGTTCGCCACATCCTTTGGATCAGACACATCGCACACGTCGTTCAAGACATCTACACGAAACTCCCTGCGAATTTCATCTGCCACCGCTTCGATTTCGCTCCCCGTGCGCGAGCAGAGCGCGAGGCTTGCGCCCGCACGCGCAAACGCGAACGCGATGGCGCGCCCGATGCCGCGACCGCCGCCCGTGATAAGTGCGATTTTACCTTTAAGCTCCAAGTCTCAAGTCCCACATTCCGAGTCACGAATCTCAAGTCTCACAGCCTCTCCCGACTTGAGACTTACTTGCTAAAGCGCGGCGCGCGTTTCTCTAAAAACGCACGGACGCCTTCGCGTGCATCGGTCGTCTGAAAGCAGCGGAGTTGCGCCTCGGTTTCGTATTGCAGCATCTCTTCGAGTTCGGCGTGATGGCTCATGTAGACGGCGTGCTTGGCGGCGGCGATTGATTCGGGCGGGGCATCGCGCAAGCGTTCGGCGAGCCGACGCGTCTCTGCGGCCAGTTGTTCGTCCGGCACGACGCGGTTGACGAGTCCGAGCGTGAGCGCACGCGCAGAGTCAATCGCGTCGCCGAGAAAAAACATCTCGCAGGCGATGTTTGAAGGAACGATGCGCGGCAGAAAATATGTCCCGCCCCAATCCGGGTGCAAGCCCACTTTCACAAACGACTGGCTGAAGCGTGCCGACTCCGCCGCGATGCGCAGGTCGCACGCGAGCGCGAGATTGAAGCCCGCGCCCGAAGCCGTGCCGTTAATGGAAGCCAGCACGGGTTTGACCATCGAGCGGATCGCCGTCACCACGCGCCGACCTGCGCCGAGCATCCGCGCAAACTCGTCTGCGTCCTCGCGCTCCATCATCTCATCCATCGCCGCCACGTCGCCGCCCGCGCAGAAGGCACGCCCCGCGCCCGTGATGACTATCACGCGCACGTCGTCGTCGCTTCCGGCGCGCTCCAGAGTCTCGCCCAGATCGCGCCGCATGTGTCCCGCGAAAGCGTTCAACTTCTCGGCGCGATCCAGCGTGATCGTCAAGATGCGTTCGCGCACCTGAACTTTGATGAATTGCTCCATAAAAACAGTGACAAGTGACAAGATAAGTGATGAGTGATGGGTGATGAGTGATGAGTGAAAGATAAAGTTTTATGTTTTAACTCGTCACCTGTCACTCGTCACTTGTCACTCTCTTATCGTCCTTTGAATTGTGGTTTGCGCTTGCCGACGTAGGCGTCGAGTCCTTCGCGCGCGTCTTCGGATTGGAAGAGTTGTTGTTGGAGTTCGCGTTCGAGCGCGAGCGCGGACTCGAAGGGAATCTCCGCGCCGGTTTGCACCGCGCGCTTGATGCGCCCGACGGCGTGCGCGGCCTTGTCCGGCAGCGTGAACTTCGCGGCATAGGCCAACACCTGTTGCATGAACGCCGCGCCCGACTCCGCTTCGTAGATATGATTGACGAGGCCGAGTTCCGCGCCCCGCTCGAAGTCGAAGAGTTCGCCCGTCGTCATCAATTCGATGGCGCGTGATTTACCGACCATCCGCACGAGTCGCTGCGTACCGCCCGTGCCCGGCAGCACGCCGAGCGAAACTTCGGGCAAGCCCATCCTGCCCGCGCCGCGTCGAGCGATGCGGATGTCAGCCGCCATCGCCACTTCGAGGCCGCCGCCGACGCAGTGGCCGTTGATGGCCGCGATGACGAGTTTCGGCGTCTGCTCCAGACGCGACAGGGTTTCGTTCGCGTGAAGACAGAAATAGTATTTAAAGGTCGGCGTCACGCTCTGGAGCATGCCGATGTTCGCGCCCGCGCAGAAAAACTTCTCGCCGCTCCCGGTGAGCACGATGACCTGTACCGACTCGTCCATCCGCGCCCTGAGAATCGCGCGGTCGAGTTCCCCCATCATCTCATAGCTGTACGTGTTGGCCGGAGGATCGTTTAGGGTCAACAACGCGACGCCGTCTTCAGCGCGATACCCGACGAGCGTGCCGACCGCCTCCTCCGTCCCCTGCATCTTCGCTTCCGCTTCTACCATCTCAATACTCCACTGAAAAAAGATTTATGTATTTGTGTTACGCCACACGCTGAGGCGTTCCGCCGCCGCACCGGTCTTGCGTGTGAACTGTAGTTCGTGCCCGGCCTGTCCGGCAAGGAAGCCGGAGAGGAAGAGGCGCGTGAGATTGTCAACGAGATCGCCCACGGAGAGTTTGCCGCGCGGGTCGTACCAATTGTAGATCCAGTTCATCATGCCGAACAGAGCGTAGGTGGCGACGGTGAGGTCGAGTTTCTGCACCCCGCTCTCGTGGCCTTCGCGCGCCTGTTGCGCTTGCTGCACTTCCGAGAGAATGCGACGGACGAGGCGCGTGTACTGTTGCTTGCGCCCGGTGACGTGCGCGTGCATCTCGCCCGCGAGCGAGTCGGCTTCGTGCGAGAGCACTTTCATCTCGGCCATGTTGGCGGCGAAGAACGAGAGGTGATTTTCGATGACGAGACGGAGCTTGGCGACCGCATCCGTCGTCTCGCGCAGACGCTCTTGCAGACGTTCGTGGACGCGCCCGAAGCAATTGTCCTGAATCAGGAAGAGCAGTTCTTCTTTCGACTTGCAGTAATAATAAAGCCCGGCGAGGCTCACTTCCGTCGCGCGTGCGATGTCGCGCATCGAGGTCGAGTGATAACCCTTCTCCGCGAAGATGCGCGCGCTCGTGCGCAGGATGAACTCCAGTTTCTGATCGTAACGCGAGAAGTCTGTCGAAAGATTAGAGGCCATAAAAACTTGGAGACGGAATTCAGAATACAGAAGTCAGAAGAAGAAGAACCAAATCATTCCTGCCTTCCGACTCCTGTGTTCTGTTTTCTGAATTCTGCATTTAGAGTCGCACGTACTCGAACTCGAATGGCTTGCCCTTGATCCCGGCGGCGGGCGGCGCGATCCAGTTGGCGATTTTGCCGGGTTCGGTGACGGGGTGCATGAGGCTGCGGACGAACTCGCGGTCGGCCA
>DASWNS010000611.1:0-16367 GCA_036399115.1 Pyrinomonadaceae bacterium
GGTCGAGTCGGCGAACTCCGGATCGGTCATGATCGTCGCCGGGTTCGAGTTGACGAGAACGACTTCGTAGCCTTCCTGTCTGAGCACACGGCAAGCCTGCGTGCCCGAATAATCAAACTCGGCGGCCTGCCCGATGACGATAGGCCCCGAACCGATGACCAAGATTTTGTTGATGTCCGTGCGTTTCGGCATTTACGATTTCGCGGCGTGCTGACTTAATATTGAATTGTTTCGTTCAGATGAATCGGGTCATTATACATAATGGCTCTTGAGAGCACGAACCCATCTCTTCAAGGCGGAGTTGTGATATGCGACGCACTTTCTGTCTCATGCTATGCCTGCTCTTCGCGGCTTCCACATCTCCGGCGCAAAACCCTAAGACGGCGGAAGACTTTTACAATCGCGGCTTGCAGAAACAGGCGCAGCAAGACCTCGAAGGCGCGCTCGCCGATTACGATCAGGCGCTCGCGCTCAAGCCCAAAAAAGCGGAAACCATTGCCACCATCTATCTCAACCGCGCCAACGTGAGGATGGCGCAGGGCGACATGAAGGCCGCGCTGCTCGATCTAAATCAGGCGTTGGCGGTCAACCCGCGCGAATTCCTCGCTCTGTATAATCGCGGCGTCGTCCACATGGACTTGGGGCAGTTCGACGAAGCCATCGCCGACTTCGACGCCACGCTCGCCATCCAAACCAACTTCGCGATGGCCTTCAATAATCGCGGCAATGCGCGCAAAGCCAAAGGCGACATCGAAGGCGCGATTGCCGATTACGACAACGCAATCAGACACTACCCGCAAGGCGAGTTGGGTTATTTCAACCGGGCGGCGGCGCGCCAGAGCAGAAACGAATTCGACAAGGCGCTCGCCGATTACACGCAGGCCATTTCGATTGCGCCTCAACTCGTCGAAGCCTATTTCAATCGCGGCATCGTTCACCAGTTGATGCGCAACCTCGATGCCGCGCTCGCAGACTTCAACAAGGCCATCGAACTCAAGGCCGACGATGCAGACCTCTACGTCGCACGCGGCAACGCCCTGCAAGCCAGAGGCGAGAGTGATAAAGCCATCGCCGATTTCACCAAAGCCCTCGCACTCAACCCGCAGCACGCCGACGCCTACACCAATCGCGGCATCGCACGCAAGATCAGGAAAGATGCTAACGGCGCGCTCGCGGACTTTGAACAGGCCATCGCGGCCAATCCGCGCGATGCCGTCGCTTACGTTAATCGCGGCACGCTGCGCGAAGAGCGCGGCGACACAAAGGGCGCGCTCGCAGACTACAATATGGCTATCGCCATCAACCCCGCCCTCGCGCAAGCCTACGCCAATCGCGGCGTGATACGTCTCCAACAGGGCAAAGTGGAAGGCGCGGAACAGGACTTCGCGCAGGCCGTCGCCCTCGACGGCACGCTCAAGCCCTCGCTCGAAAAGTATCTCGCGGAGATGAAACGTCACCGCGCGAAGAAGCCTTGATTTATAGAGGGCAGAGCGTGGAGGCGTGAAGGTTAAGGCTTCTGCTGTTCGTCGAAGCGGCGGCGGTAGTCTTCGCCTTCGATGTGGACGGTCTTGCACATCTCGAAGAGGCGCGAGCGGAGGCGTACGCCGACGCGGTCTTCGAGCGTCTCGTCGGTGGCGGCGCGGCGCGCGTCGAGATAGTTGGTGGTGAAGATGGTGAGTTTTTTGTCGTTGTAGCGCGTGCCGATGATCTGCATCATGGTATCGCGCACCCAGTCGGTCGGTTTCGACGCGCCGAGTTCGTCCAGCACCAGCACCTCCGCTTGATAGACCGGGGCGAGCAGGCCGAGTTCGGACGTGTGCGAGATTTTGTTGTACGAATCCTGTATCTCTTTCAGCAGCGAGCCGAATTCGTAGAAGAGACACGGCACGCCCTTTTCCATCAACCCGCGCAGGATGGCGACCGAGAGGTGCGTCTTGCCCACGCCTACCGTGCCCATGAACAGCAACCCGCGATCCACCGCCGGATATTCGCGCACGAGACGAAAGGCGTAGTTGAAGGCTTTGAGTTGCGTGCCGTTGTTGGGCGCGGGGAAATAGTTTTGGAGCGAGCAGCCATCGTAACGACGCGGAATGCGTGCGCTCTCCTGCATCTTCGTCCGTCCACCCTGCTCACGGCAACGGCAACGACGCGCGCCCTTGCCCGCCACCACTTCCATCCCCGAACCGTAGCAATAGGCGCACGCCGAGGGTGATGCTTCGTTCAGAGCACCATCATCGGCGGGCGAACTATCGAAAGGGAGCGCGGGCGTACCTGTGTCCTTTTCAGGCACGGCGCGTAGTGGTGGAATCTTTTTGGCGTTGTCAGACGACATTCTGCTCGGCGGCTAAAGCTGTATGTGAACCTTTGGGACGAAGCGGCGCGGGGTAAGACTTGGGGATGCAACCGCTTTTTCGAACTCCTCAAAAATCTTCATCTCCGAGGTAACGTGGCGAATTATAGCACCCGAAACGAAGATTGCAAGACCAACTTCCACGCGCCATGAAACATAACAATCCGGCGCGAACTTCACCAGTTCAACCTCCCGTTTTTCGCACGATTGCAATAATGTCCGGCAGATGAGCAGGCGCGTCTAAAGGATGTGGAGCATCAATTCGAGCAAGACGGCGAGCGAGATGAGAATGACGAGCGAGAGCAGGAGGACATGAGGCCATCCGAGCACGTAACGGCGGCACGCGCGGCAGTTGAGGCCGAGCCCGGCCAGAGGTCTTTTACAGTACGGGCACTTTGCCATGGTTCGTAAAAATCAGGTAAGGATTACCGAAGCGCACAGAGAGGCGGCCTCGTCGTGAATGGCAGTTAAAATATCAAATCTGCTGTTGGCTAGACACGACCCGGCTCTCTCGTCGCGGCCAAAGCCTCTATGCTATATTTCCACGCGTATACTAATTTCATCATGGAGATAATGCAACACGCGCTCGCGTCCGTCCGGGCGCGCACGGATTTGCGCCGCGCCTCATGAGCATCTGGCAAGGACTACTCGGCAAGCTCGGACTCCTCGACGCTTCGCGCCAGCGCGGCGCGATTCGCGTCTTTCTGCTCGACGACGACGAGAAGCGGCACGATTGGTTTGCGGAGCGTTTCAATGGCGACCAACTCGACATCGCCGTCGAACCGCGCCGCGCCATCGACCTGCTCTCCAACTATTTCTACGACGCCATCTTCCTCGATCACGACCTGCTGCCCGAACATTATAAATCTTCCGCGCACGACGACGAGCGCACGGGTTATGCCGTCGCCGCATGGCTCGCCGCTCATCCGCAGGTGCAGCCCGCCGCCACGATCCTCGTCCACACGCGCAACGCGGACGGCGCGATGCGCATGGTCGAAGAGATGCGCCGCGCCGGACGCCGCGCCGAGTATGTGCCCTTCCCCCTGCTCTCGCAGCAGATCAAGCATTACTGGCAACGCTAGTAAGGAGTTGAACTTCGATGACACGCACGCCTCGTCCTTTAATTCGCCTTCTTTTAGTTCGCTGTGTCGCGCTTTTTCTCTGCCTCGCCGTGCCCGCAGGGGTCGGACGTGCGCAGTTGAACGTGGAACAGGCAAAGGCTCTGATGAATCGCCCACGGGTCAAAGCGGCCTTCGCTTTTGTTGATAAAGATCGCGCGGCGACGCTCAGGGAGTGGAGCGCGATCACGGAGATCAACGCGCCTTCGGGCAAAGAACGCCCGCGCGCACAGTATATCGAGAAGCTACTGCGCGGTTACAAAATGAGCAGTGTCCGTTACGACGCGACGGGCAATTTGATCGCGGAACGCAAAGGCACGGGCGGCGGTCGCCCTCGCATCGTCTTCGACGCGCATCTCGACACGGTTTTTCAGGAAGGCTTGAAGATCAAGACAGTGATCCGCGACGGCAGGATTTACGCGCCCGGCGTCGGCGACGACACGCGCAACATCGAAGCCCTGCTCGCCATGATCCGCGCGCTCGACGCGGCGCAGATCAAGACGCGCGGCGATCTCATTTTCGTCTTCACCGTGGAAGAGGAGACGGCTCTACGCGGCGCGGAGGAGTACGTTAAAGAGAACAAAGACCGCATCGACCACTACATCGCGCTCGACGGCGGCTACGAAGGTTTCACTTACGGCGGCATCGGCATCAACTGGTACAAGCACCACTTCATCGGCCCCGGCGGCCACACCCGCTCGCGCACGCCGCCCTACTCCGCCACCCTTCCGCTCGCACGCGCCATCGCGCGCATCTACGAACTCGAAGTGCCGCGTACGCCTTCTTCGAATTTGAATATCGGAATGCTGGGCGGCTCCGAGGTCGTCAACGCGAAAGCGGCTGATGCTTGGTTTACGGTTGATCTGCGTTCGACGGACAACGAAGTGATCGCCGATCTGGAAAAGAGGATCAACGCGATCATTCAGGAGGAGGCGAAGCGCGCGGGGATGACGGTCAAGACCGAGTTGATTTCGAGTTCGCCGTCGGCGCAAATTCCGGGACATCGCACTTCCCCGCTCGTGCGCACAGCCGAAGCCGTCCATCTCGCGATGGGCTTTGAGAACCCGCCGATCACGATCACCGGGTCGAACAATTCGAGCGCCGCGCTGCTGGCGGGCGTCTCTTCGATCTCGACCGGCGCAGGTCCCTGCGGCGATTCTCACGCGCTCACCGAATATTGCGAGATCGAACCGTTCTACAAAGGCATCAAGAAGATCATCCTGCTCGGACTCGCGCTTGCGGGCACGAACGATTAGCACGAGGCGAAAATCCGTGTGCGGATAAAGGCGACGCGCTTTCAGGTGACGAACTTTCGAGCGACCTTTTAAGCGGGAGCTTTCGGTTGCGGGATTTCCAGATGAAACGCAGGGTCGTTGTCGGCGGGCGTGAGAAACTTGCTCACCGTACCCTTCGTCACCGCCGCTTTGGTGGCTTTATCGAACGCCAATTTGTTCGCCAGAGACGAAGGCGCGATGTCAACCACGTTCAGGATGGCCGGGTCGGCGCAATGCCTGCTCACGCTGGCCGGGCCGAGCGATCTGATCTTGGCCTCCATCGCCGCTTTGATCTGGTCGCTGTTTTTGCCCGCGTTCTTGGCCTTCACGTATTCGTCAACCACCGCTTTGCCGGGGGCTTTGTAGAGCGCCTTTTGTTTGACGACGCCTTCCCTAACGATGTTGTTGAACATGATGCGCGCCTGATCCGCCGGAGTCCGGCTGGTGCTCGTGATCAGGCACGAATTGAGATTGGCGGCATTAAGAATTTCCGTCAGCACTCCGAGGGTGTGGACGCTGACGACGGCTTGATTCGCTTTAGGACCGAATTGGATAGAAGGTTGTGACATAGTGCGCGGATAATATTCATTGTGCGCGCGATGTCAAGAATTTTTTGCGGGCTGCCCGCACAAGGCGGCGCGAACCCCGCATCTCCGATAAATAATTCACCGACTCTTGGTGCGTCGCTCCTTTTCGTGCCGTCGCGCGGCAGCGGCAAGTTCGCCGGGAGTCTTTGCGCCGGACGTTTGCTGCCCGGCAGTAGTTGCCGGAGACGAGGGTTTCGCCGCGCCCGGATCGATCTGCTTCTCGTCCTTTCCGGTCGTCGCCAGTTCGATCTCTGAGTTGACTTCACCGCCGATCAGGATCGCCGCGCCCGTGAAGTAGAACCAGAGCATGAGGATGATGACCGCGCCGAGCGAGCCGTAGGTGGCGTTGTAGGAGTTGAAATAGCCGAGATAGGTGCGGAAGCCGAAGGAGACGACTAGCCAGAGCGCGACGGCGATGGCGGCACCGGGGCTGACCCAGTGCCAACTGCGATCTTTCACGTCGGGCGCGAGATAGTAGATCAGCCCGAAAGCGACGAGCACGAAGATCAGCACCACCGGCCACTGCAAAATCTTCCATGCCCACGTGAAGACCTGCCCGAAGCTGAAACTCGCGGCGATGTATTCGGCGATGTGGCCGCCGAAGAGCATGAGCGTGAGCGCGAAGAGGATCAGGACGGCGAGCGCAACGGTTAAGGCGAGCGAGACGAGCCGCACCTTCCACCAGGGGCGCGTCTCTTCAACCTCGTAGGCGACGTTGAGCGTCTGGCAGATGGCGGTCATGCCGTTGGAAGCCGCCCAGAGCGTGGCGAGTATGCCGAAGGAGATTTTGCCGCCGCCGGAGCCTTCTTCTACCTTGTCAATCGTCTCGTGAATGAGGTCGCCGGCTTCCTGCGGGACGACTGAGCCGAGCAGGTTGAGGAGCGTCTGGCGCAGTTCGCTTCCGGCCTCTGCAAACTGGCCGAGCACGGCGGTGATGAAGAGCAGCAGCGGAAAGAGCGCGAGCAGAAAATAGTAAGAGAGTTGCGCGGAGCGTCCGAAGATGTCGTCTTCACTTATTTCCGACCAGACGCGCTTTGCCAGTTCCTTCCAACCCAACCCTCCGAGTTGCCACAGAGAAGATATCACTTGTTCCTGCCCCTTTGCGCGCGTGCCGAGGCGTGCGCGCGCCCTTGTTCGTTAGTTTATTTGATCATCGTGCCGGTACGGCTCCAGCGCGTGTTGCTGAAGAAGTCTTGAATGAAGGGGACGCCGCCCGAAGGCTGGCTTTCGTCGTAAGACCAGTAGACGAAGAGCGCGCGACCGATGATGAGATCGCGCTGGACGAAACCCCAGTAGCGACTGTCCGCGCTGTTGTCGCGGTTGTCGCCCATGACGAAGTAGGAATCGGGCGGCACAGTGATCACCGTCTGCCCGTTCAGAGTTCTGTAGATGGGAAAACTTTCGGCGTCGGCTTCGCCCGCCTGTCTCGACTCGGGACTGTAAGCCACGGTGTATGTCCCGTCGCCCTCCGGTGGCGGGTTGGCTTCCATCTCAAGCGGGGCGTGGTCTTCGCGCCGGTCAGGCGTGCGCGGGTTGTCCGGATGATTGATGGCCGTGATCACGCGCTCGTTGAGCTTTTGACCGTTGATGATGACGCTCGTGCCGCGCAGTTCGATGCGGTCGCCGGGCAGACCGATGACGCGCTTGACGTAGTTGGTGATGTACTGCCTGTTGCCCGGATCGCTCGGATCGTCGCGCCACGGCTCAATCTGGTTGCCGGGATATTTGAAGACGACGATGTCGCCGCGCCTGATCTCGCGTTGCGGGAGAAACGGCAGCGGCGACGTACCCGGCGCGAAGATGAACTTGTTGACGAGCAGGTGGTCGCCAATCGTGATCGTGTTCTGCATCGAGCCGGTCGGGACTTTTACCGCCTGCACCACGAACGTCATGCCGAAGAGAGCCATGATGGCCGTGACGACGAGCGACTCGAAATATTCGCGCCACACGCTGCGCGCCGGTCCCGGTTGAACCGGCTTCGCCGCCCCGCCGGATGCGCCGCCGCGCGCGCGCTCCTGTTCGGCGTCACGCTCCGTTACAGCCGCGCTGCTCCGGCGCGCGCCCTTGCCTTCCGGCGTCTCTAAGGGCGGCTCTTCGATGATCGTGGAACGGGAATCATTGCTCATAAAATTTATCGTAGAAAAAGAGGCGCGGGACGGTCAAGCCGAACACGGCTTTTCGCGCGCACGTCAATCCGCCGCCTCCGCTTGCGGCAGCGTCAAATTCAATTGTTCGATGGCGCGGCAGGCGGCGTCCATTTCGGCGGCCTTGATCGTCGCGCCCGCGCCGCGCACGCTGTGTTCGGCGAAAACCGCTTCGACGTGGAAGGTGCGGCGATGCGGCGGCCCCTCGGTTTCCACCAACTGGTAAGTCGGCGTGACGCGAAAACTGGCCTGCACGCACTCCTGCAACATCGTCTTGTAGTCGGCGGCGGCGGCATCTTCCGGCGTCGCCTCCTCCAACTCGGAACTGAGCAGGTGTTGCACAAACTCCTGCGCGCTCCCGTAGCCGCCATCCAGATAGACTGCCGCGATCACGGCCTCGACGACATCTGCGAGCAGTGCGCGCTTGCGCCTGCCGCCGGTCTTCTCTTCGCCGCGCCCGATGCGCAGGTAGTTGCCGAGGTCTAGACGACGTGCCACGCGCGCGAGCATCACCGTGCTCACGAGCCGGTGCTTCATGCGCGAGAGGTCGCCTTCGCTGGCATCGGCGGTTGATTGAAAGAGGTAGTCGGCGACGGCGAGGCCGAGCACCGAGTCGCCGACGAATTCGAGAGCTTCGTTGTGCAGGCGACGCGCTTCGAGTTCTTCCCCCGGCGCGACGTGCTCGTGCGCCCAGGAGCGGTGCGTGAGCGCGCGCTCCAAAAGTGTGCGGTCGTTGAAAGCGTAACCGAGCTTTGCTTCCAGCGCGCCGAGATCAGTGTCAGCCATTTCGGGTTCTTCCACAGTGCGCGCGATTGTAGCAAACGAAATAGAGAAAGGGGAAAGCGGAAGCGGAGTCGGGGAAAGGGGAAGGGGTAAAGGTTGAAGAAAGCGACGCACGACAGGCGCGCCTCTTATCTTCTCCCTCTACCCCTTCCCTTTTCCGTCTGCTATGGCAAGGGCTTCGCCGTCGCGCCCGCGATGTAGGCTTCGAGTCCTTCGGTCGAATCGTTGTGGCGGAACTTGTAGAAGCGCGTCAACTCCTGCATCCAGCGCGCACGCGCTTCCGCATACTGTGTCTCCGTGCCGCTTAAAGCGACGGCGCGTGCGAGCGCGTCTGTGATGCGGTCAACCGTCGCGTTGATCTGTTCGAGCGCGGCCTGGCTTTCCGGCGTCGCTTCCTTGCCGCCGAACTTCTCTTCAAACTCTTTCGACTGCGGTTCGTACTCGCTCGCGGCGTAGGCGGCGGCGAGACGCGAATAGATGACGGGCGTGTGCTTGACCGCGCCCTCCGAAGCGATGGCTTTGCGGAAATAGCGGATTGACTCGGCGGGCGTCTCTTTCAGGACGAGTTCGCCGGTGACGAAATCGAGATAAGCGAGCGCGTCGGGCTGCCCTGTGAAGGGCTTCCAGTCGGAGGGCTTGCCGCCCTGTTCGAGCATCTCCGTGGCGCGACGCGCGAAGGCCAGCGTCTCTGCGTTGTGCGAAGTGTCGCCCGTGTTCGACGCGAGGTATCCGGCGGACGCAAGGTTGATGATGGTACGCAAGTCGCCCGGCTCCGAGGCGAGAACCTGCTTGCCGAGCGCGTAAGCCGCCGCATACTTCTTCTCCTTGAAGAGCAGGTTTTCAAACTGCACTTTGCGCGCCGCCTGTTCGTAAGCCGCCACCCATCCGCTCACGCGCGCCGCATATTCGTCGTTCGGATATTTACCGAGATACTCGCGTCCGGCCTCGAAGGCCGTCTGCTGGTTGAGATTGATGTTGGCGCGCCAGCGTTCGTAGAGGTCGGCCTGCGCCTGCGTGATCTGCTGCTGCCTGACCCGCGCGGCCTGCCGCTGCCTCGACGGTTGCTGCGCCGCCGCGCCCGAAGGCGACACGAGCAGGCCGAGGCAGGCAAAGAGAACGAGACTCAGACTGCGAGGCGCGCGCCACTTTACGTGCGGCGCGGCGTTCAATGTTTTCCGGATAGACTTCATACCAGTTGGATGTTCGAGCCACTACGAAGAGGATGCTTTCGGAGAATAGCTTGCCAAGGCTTCTCAGTTTGCGTCAAGCCGACGCGCGTTCATTCTCGATCTCAAAATTCGTTCAAGCAAAAACCGGACGTATCGTTCAAATCACGATACGCCCGGCTCTCTCGGTTGAAGACGATTCCTGCTTGAAGTCAGGTTACGGTTTTTTGGTCGCCGGTTTGGGCTTGGCTGCGGTCGCGTCCTGCGTGGTCGCAGCAGGCGCGGTGGTGGCCGGTGCGCTCGCCGTCGCGCCGTTTCCGTTGCCGCCCTCGGACGCGGTGCCGCCGGTTGCAGGCGCGGGCGTCGCTGCGGGCACGTAGGGCTGCGGCGTGAAAGGCGAGAGCAGCGGCTTCGACTCGGTGCTGGCGATAAACGCTTCCAACCCGGTGGTCGTGTTGTTATTACGGAACTTGTAGAAGTCCGTCAACTGCTGCATCCATTCGGCCTTGGCCTTCTGGAATTTCGGGTCGGTGCCCGCCAGGCGGATGGCGCGGGCGTAAGCGTCCATCACGCGATCCATGACCTGATTGAGATTGTTCAGAGCGTGCTTGCTCTCTTCCGTCTCTTCCTTGTATTTCGCGGTGAAGGCTTCCTGCATCGGCTTGTACTGTCCGGCCTGATAAGCCCAGCCGAGACGCCCGTAGGTCAGCGCGATGTCCTTCGTCGGAGCGATGGAGGCGGCCTTGAGATAGTAAGGCAGCGCGCCCGCCGGGTCGCTGTTAATCATGTATTCGCCGATGGCGAAACTGAGGTAGCCGAGAGCTTCGTCTTTCGACTTGAACAGCACCCATTCGGACGGGGTCTTACCGGCTTCGAGCATCTCGACGGCCTTCTTGGCGTAACCGAGCGAAGTCGGGCTGAACGTGGTCACCGCCGGCGTCAGGCTCTGTGCGGTATAACCGGCGTAGCCGAGTTGAATGAGCAGGCTCAGATTTTCGGGTTCGGCAGCAAGCATCTGGTTGCCGAGTTGGAAGGCTTTCGCGTAGTCCTTGTTCTTATAGAGGGCGTCGGAAAATTCGGCGGCGTTGCCCACCTTGCGCACGGCCTCGCCGTACTGTGTGACGAACTTCTGCACCGCCTTCGAGTAGGTGTCGTTGCAGCTGGCATACTTCGCCAGATATTCCTGGCCTACTCCGTAGGCTTCCTTCTGGGCGTCGGCGTCGGGCTGTCCTTTGGCGTCCTTCTTACCCTTCAATTCATAATATTTTGTGTACATCTCGCCGCGCGCGGCTTCCTCGCAAGGGTTGGCCGGAGCAGCGGGCGCGGCGGCGGGCGCGGCAGTGGTCTGCGCAAACGCGGGCAGCGCGACAGCCGACAGCGCAAAGGCGGCCAGTGTCAATGAACGGATCAGTTTTTTCATGGGTCGCATGTCCTCCAAACAAAAATCGTCTTCGTAATTCGGAGCCTTCAAGTGGGGGCCGCGCGAACTTCAAGCGTCGCGTGTCAATCAGATGCGCAGGTCGGGCGGCTAGTTGCCGTCGCGCGAGAGAGAGCGTCGCGCATCGGGTGCGTTGACCTCTGGGGAAGAGCCACACCTTACACTCTGAGCAAATTGTGGAATCGGGTGCAACGCACAGGCGTTGCGCCGTGATACTGCAATAACTGACGGAAACGTGTCAAGCCTCTCGCGTCACCCGCCAGACAAAAAATTACGCCGCGTTGTGTGTCTCCATTAGACACCTCAACGCGGCGCATTGTTCCTTACATTCGGGTTATAACTTCATTACGGTTGGTTTGTCAGCACGCGACGCGGGCGCGTGTCGGTCTGCGGCGTCGGCGTGCTCTTTCCCGGTGCGTTTAAGGGCGCGTTTGCAGGGCTGGCGGCGGGTCGCGTCGTGATGCCCGTGGGGCGCGTCTCGACGGGCAACAGCACACGCTTGACGCCGTTTGAGTTCGAAGCTCCGTTGGCCTCCTCGCCGTTCGAATTAACTTCGGCGGCGTCGGAATCTTCCTGCGCTTCCGTGTCGGCGAGCGTCGTCGGGTCAACCTTCGGGCGCGGCGCGAGAAGTTCCGGCGTGAGTTGGATCGGCGACTTGCCGTTGCGCTTGGCGAAGCGGTAGGCCAGCGCGCGATAGATTTGGCCTGCGACCGACGCGGGGAAACCTCTGCGCGCGTCCGGGCCGCGACCGATGACTGCGATGGCGAGTTGCGGATCTTCGACCGGGGCGTAAGAAGTGAAAGAGCCGTCCCAGACGCCGTGCGCGCCGATGCAGGTGCCGGTCTTTCCGGCAATCGTCTGCTGCGAATCCTGCGCCTTGCGACCCGTGCCGTAGTTGACCGCACCGATCATGCCCGGCAGCATCCGGCGCAGAGCCTCCTGCGGGATGTTGAGTTGGCGGCGCACTTCCGTCTTGAATTTGACGGCCTCTTGCGGCGTGCGCGGCAGGTGCGGCGTGACGAGCGTACCGCCGTTACCGAAGACGGAGGCGAGCGTGGCGAGTTGCAGCGGCGTGACCTCGAAGTCGTCGCCGTGCGAACTCATGCGCAGCATCCCGACATCGTTTTTGAAGAGCGGCACGCGTCCCGCGTACTCGTTGGCGTGGTTGATGCCCGTGCGCTCGCCGTAGCCGAGTTGGCGCGCGTAGCTCGACAGGCGTTCGAAGCCGACGCGACGGCCTACCTGTTGAAAGTAACCGTTGTGCGAATAGGCGAGCGCGTCGGTCAGATTCATGCGGTTGCTGCTGTAGGCCGCGTTCTCGATCATCGGATCAATGACGCCCTCGACCACTCCGGCCAGACCGGAAATGAGTTTGATCGTCGAGCACGGCTTGAAGCCGCGACGCACGCCCCATTCCTGATTGACGATGGTATAGACCTGCCCCGTGCGCGGGTTCATCACGACGACGGAGGCGGCATGGTAGCCGAGCGCCTGCACGGCGACGCGGCGCACTTCCGGGTCTTCGCCCGTCGCGTCGTCGCGTAAAATGTTGGCCTGAACTTCGTCGCGGATGGCCTTATCGAAAGCGCGCTGGCGCGCAATCGCGGCCTGGCGTGCGATCTCCGCACGGCGTGCGGCTTCGGCGCGTCGCGCAGCCTCCGCACGTCGCGCAGCCTCTTCCCGCCGCGCCTGCGCGAGACGTTCGCGCTTCGAAAGTTTTCCTCCCCTGCCGCGTTCGGCGCGCGCCTCTCTCTGCGCGGCGGCACGCTCGGCGCGCGTCTCCTTCGCGGAAGGCTTCTTCGTCGCAGCGGTCTTGTCGCGGCCTCTGGCCGACTTGGACTTTGGCTCCGCCTTCGCGGACTTAGCCGTCTTGGAAGATTTTGCGGGAGCGGCGGCGGGTTTGGCCTTGGCCTTTTTGGCGGCGGCAAAGCCGGAGACGGCAACGCAGAGGGTTAAAATAAGGGAGACGAGAAAGGGGGATGGGGGATGTGGCATTCGGATCATTCAAAAAGTCCTCTCCGGTTAAAGCTATTTCGAGAGCGCGCGGCTCTTCACCCGGGGTGGAAGTCCGCACAGTTTTGATGGCAATGAATTTGGGAACACGTCGAGACGTTATTTTGAGCGCGAGGATGGGCGCAAATCGCGGCGTGTCCTAATCGTCTTTGACGGAAATCCGTCGGGGTGAAAGCGCGCTTCCGGGAGTCGTGCTTCCAAACAGTTCCTTCAGTTCAAATTTACGATCTTCTTTACTGGCGTGGCGGGGAGACAATCCCCCTGAAGTCTCCGGGGGGTTTGCGTTGGAGACGCTTGCGACTATAACATCACGAATTAGTGCCGGGCAACACCTTTAATTGATTTTAGTTAGCAGATGGCTTCTATCGTTCAACTTGAAGCATTGATGTATTAAAACATCACGTCGCAGATGTCCTTATTCAACGTTCTGAACAGTTTTCGCGTGCGCCTGCTGCTGGTTCTGGCCGGGTTGCTCATCGCCACGCTCGGCTTGCAGTTCTATTTGAATCGGCGAGCGGAGTTGCGCGTTGCCCGCACCATCGCGGAACAGGAGCGCGCGCTCGCCGCAGGCATCTCGCTCGCCGCCGAGAGCATGCCGACCACGACGCGCATGGGCATCCTCGACCGCGAGCGACAGTTTCTACTGCGCGAAAAACACCAGGGGCGTGTGACCAATGTGCTCATCGTCAACGACGAGGGACGCGTGCCCGGACGCCTCGACGACGACGACTTGATTGACGACAGCCTCGACCCCGAATTCGTGCCCGTGCGTTTGGAAGACGGGACGATCCGGTATCCCAGACTCGCGGCGGCACGCCTGCCGCGTCTCATCAATGCCGATCAATCCGAGGTGTCACAGCCGGTCGCGGGTGAGCCGCGCACGTTCGTCATCTCCGCCGCAACCGACGAGGGACTCAACTATATCGTCGTCGTGCTCGGTTCGGCGCAGATACACGACAAGCATTCGCTCTGGGAAGACGCGCGCCCGCTGTTGCCCACGCTCGCCGTCCTGCTCATCGCCACGCTCGCCGCCGCGATCCTCGTCTGGCGTTTCACGCGCCCGATTCAGGAGTTGTCGGACGCGGCTCGGCGCGTGGCGGTCGGCGAATTCAACTTCCGCGTGCCTTCCGCCACGCGCCGCGACGAGATGGGCGCACTCGCCAACGTCTTCAACGAGATGATCACGCGGCTCGGCGGGATGCGCGATCTCGAAACCCGCTTGAACCTCGCGGAACGCTCGGCGGTCGTCGGGCGGCTCGCCTCCGCCATCGCGCACGAGATACGCAACCCGCTCAACTACATCAATCTCACGCTCGATCACCTGCGCACCTCGCTCGCGCCAAACGACCCGCAGAAACGCGCGATGGTCGAACGCCTGACCACGCAACTCAAAGCCGAAGTCGCGCGCATCAACACGCGCATCTCCGAGTTCCTCAGCTATTCGCGCCCGGCACAATTAGAGTTGCGCCCGCTCGATCTGCGCGCGGTCATCGAAGACGCCTTGCGCCTCGTCGAGGTGCAGGCCGCCGAGAGCAACATCGCGATCAGCATTGAGCAGGCGGGCGATCTGCCGGGCGTGCGCGGCGACGCCGAATCTTTACGTTCCCTCTTCACAAACCTTATTATCAACGCGGTGCAGGCGATGGAAGGAAACGACGCGGGCGGGCGTTTGACGATCACGCTCTCGACAAACGACGTGGGGCGCGCGTCTGTCCTGATCAAAGATACGGGGCGCGGCATCGCTGCCGAAAGCGTCTCCCAGATTTTCGAACCATATTTTTCCACGAAGGAGACGGGCACGGGACTCGGACTCGCCATCGTCAAGAAAGCCGTGGACGACCACGACGGCACCATCTCCGTCACCAGCAAACAGGGCGAAGGCACGACGTTTACAGTTACACTACCAACAACAGCAGAAGTGACAAGTGACGAGTGACAAGTTAAAACAACAGAACTTGTCTTCAACTCGTCACTTCTCACTCGTCACTTGTCACTAGAGGTATCTATGGCACGCAAAAGCATACTCGTGGTGGACGATGAGAGGTCGCAGCGAGAGATTCTGGAAATGATCCTGTCGGGCGAAGGCTACGACTTGATGACCGCCGCATCGGGCGAGGCCGCGCTCAAGATCGCGCGCGACCGTCGCTTCGATCTCGTGCTCACCGATCTGAAGATGACCGGCATGGATGGCATCGAACTGCTCCAACGCCTGCTCGCCTACGATTCTTCGATCATCGTCATTCTACTGACGGCGCACGGCTCGATTGACTCGGCCAAAGATGCGCTCAGGCGCGGCGCGTTCGACTATCTCGAAAAGCCCTACGACCGCGAGACGCTCCTCGACACCATCCGCCGCGCGCTCACCAAACTCGACGCGCTCGACTCCGAGATCATCTCCGATTCGCCTGAGATGGAGTCCGTCAAGAAGATGGTCTTGAAGGTCGCGCGCTCGGCTTCGACCGTCTTGATACGCGGCGAGTCGGGCACGGGCAAGGAACTGATCGCGCGTGCGATTCACAATCAGAGCCAGCGCGCGACGGAGATGTTTCAGGCCGTCAATTGCGCCGCCATCAACGAGAACCTTTTGGAGTCGGAACTCTTCGGCCACGAGAAAGGCAGTTTTACGGGCGCGCACGCCGAGAAGAAAGGTCTGTTTGAAGTGGCCGACCGGGGCACGCTCTTCCTCGACGAAATAGGCGAACTCGACATCTCGATGCAGGCGAAACTTTTGCGCGCCTTGCAGGAACGCGAGATCAGGCGCGTCGGCGGCACGCGCCCGATCAAGATCGACGTGCGCGTCGTCGCCGCGACGAACCGCGACCTGCTGGCGATGGTCAAAGACGGCAGGTTCCGCGACGACCTCTACTATCGCATCAACGTCCTCTCAATCGACATCCCCCCTTTGCGCGAGCGGCGCGAAGACATCCCCGTGCTCATCAACTTCTTTTTGAAGAAGCACACGCGCAACACCTCGCGGCTCATTCGCGGCCTCACGCCCGAAGCGCGCGTCGTCATGCTCGAATACGCCTGGCCGGGCAACGTGCGCCAACTCGAATCGGCCATCGAGCGCGCCATCCTGCTCGCAGAGGCCGACCTGATCACGGTCGAAGACCTGCCGCTCGAAGTGAGACAAGAGGTGCGGCCTACGGCGGAGGGGGCGTTCAAGCTGCCGCACGAGGGCATCTCCTTCGAAGACTTCGAGCGCAACCTGATCCTGCAAGCGATGGAGCGCACGGACTACAACATCACCAAAGCGGCCAAGCTCCTCGGCCTCACCTTCCGCACGCTGCAATACCGGCTCGAAAAGTTCGGCATCAAACGCGCCGACAAGAAACACGGAGCGGAGGAAGAGGAAGAGGAAGGTTGACGAAAACCCGGCTCATTTTCCCGCCCCGGTTTTACGCCTATAGACGACCGGGGCGAGCCAACTCAAGACAACCTTCGTCCGATTAAGGCAACCTTCGTCCAACCCGCGTTTTTCTCGTTCGGAACCG
>DASWNS010000612.1:0-4955 GCA_036399115.1 Pyrinomonadaceae bacterium
CTCCTGCGCTACACGCAGGCGTTGATGACACAGATGTCACAAACAGCCGTCTGCAATCGCCTCCACACGGTAGAACAGCAACTCTGCCGCATGCTGCTGCTGAGCCGCGACCGCTTAGCCTCGGATGAGTTGGTGATGACACAGGAGTTGATCGCCAATATGCTGGGCGTGCGCAGAGAAGGCGTCACGCATGCGGCGGGGCGTTTGCAGGAGAACGGGCTGATCTCCTACGTGCGCGGTCGAATCACGATCTTGGATCGTCGCCGCCTGGAAGCGACTGTTTGCGAGTGTTACCGTGTGGTCAAAGACGAGTACACCCGTCTACTCGGCTGATTAAAAACCCCTATAATAGCGATTAGCAGAACCCAGCCAGATTCTTCCTCCGCTCACTTGACGACCGCGCGATTCCCTTCTATTTGCTATACTTACTATGTCAATAAACTGTAGTTTCCTGACACCCTATTTCTATCACCTAGAACCTCCAAACAGGCCGAGATTTTTACTCCCCTTCCTAAGGAGTTTTTTGACATCCCTTTAATACTTACCTCATAAGATTTGTAATCAACGCTACCATCGTGCACCACGATCAACAGACACATGCTGTGCCAACTTAGAGCCATGCGGTGTACATCTACTAGCGAAAGTAGAAACTCGTAAAAGAGGCTGAAGAAGACTAGACAACTCTTAACCTTTTGACCCTTTTGTAAAGAGTCGCAGATGTAGAGTACAGTAAAGACAGGGCTTCCCTGCCCCGTCTTTCTATGCCTCCAACTTCCGTAATGTAAAGAGTTTGGATGATATGGTGACGAAAAGAGTCAAGAAGCCTGTCCCACAGGCCGTCGACCGCAAGGGCAAGGACTTCCTCACAGAGGGCGAGATGAAGCGTATGCTCGATGCCGCGAAGGGCGGCAGATATGGGGTGCGCGATTATCTCCTACTGTTGATGGCCTATCGTCACGGCTTGCGGGTCTCCGAGTTGATTGATCTAAGGCTTAAAGACCTTGATCTGGATACCTCGCGCCTTTACGTGCGCCGGAAGAAAGGCAGCCTCTCGACACACCAGCCCATTGAGGGAGATGAGCTGCGCGCGTTGCGGGCGTGGTTGCGTGCGCGGTCGCTGCGAGAGGATGCGCGCTCGCCTTACCTGTTCCTGAGCGAGAGGGGGCCCTTTACTCGTCAGGCGGTCAACTACATCGTCTCTCAGGCCGGTGGGAGGGCGCGACTTCCCTTCCGAGTGCACCCGCATATGCTGCGTCACTCGACCGGCTTCTACCTGGCTAACAAGGGATTCGATACGAGGCTGATTCAGGACTATCTGGGGCACCGGAACATCGCCCATACGGTGAAGTACACGCGCACGGCCGCGGGGAGATTTGAGGGGCTATGGAGGACGGGCACAGGGTGATGACCGGGCGGAGCAGAGTGGGTAGAATGCAGGAGACGAGCGGAGTCTCCGGTACAGATATAACCTGATTAGACTGAGCGACGGGTCGGTATAACACCGGCGGAATAGACGTATTATACGGACCGACGTATCCGTATAATCACAAGTTCGGCTGCTGCAAGTTGAATGATAAAGGGCGCGAGACTTGTCGCTCTGTGACGGCGCGTGGCTTCTTCCCTCTCCAGTTGAGTTGTTATCTTTGACGATTCGGACGCACGTGATCAAAGAAGTTCTGATTGACTAATACAGCGGAGGAATGTTCGTGTCCGCACTCATTAACCTAATTGCCAAGGTGAAGGCTAAAGACCTGCAGCTCGGCGCCGACTTGGAGCGCGAGTTCCGGGTACTCTCATCCCGGTTGTCCTTTGGCCTGAATTTCGAGCGTCATCGGCCCGAAGCCGTGGAATTGCCGCAGCGCCCGGTGCGCCGGGGCGACAAGGTGCGCGTGCTGCCGCCGCGCGGCTCGACCGCCAGGGGCGACCAGCGGCTTTGGCTGGTGAAGGCGATTCATCGAGACACAAAGACCGCCGAGCTGGAATTGCTGGACGCGGCAGATGCCGAGACGCAGACCGTGGCGCTGGACGATTTGATCGTCGTCGCCGAATTTCGCGACACCATCTATCCGGGACTCGTCTCCACTGGCAGCGTCTCGCGCGGCGGCGATAAGCCGTGGCACACGGTCATCAATGGCGAGAACTACCACGTGTTAAAAGCCCTGACGTGGACGCACCGCGGCAAGGTAGATGCGATATACATCGACCCGCCTTACAACACGGGGGCGAGGGACTGGAAATACAACAACCACTACGTCGAAGGCGACGACCTCTACCGCCACAGCAAGTGGCTGGCGATGATGGAGCGGCGATTGCTGGTCGCGAAAGAGTTGCTGAAGCCAGATGACTCTGTTTTGATCGTCACGATCGACGAAAAGGAGTATTTGCGACTGGGGTTACTGTTGGAGCAGGTGTTTCCCGAGGCTCGACAGACTATGGTTAGCTCGTTGATCAACCCAAAGGGTTCGGCGAGATCTGACACTTTTCGTCGCTATGACGAGTACTTGTTTTTCGTCATGTTTGGCAAGGCGGCTCCAGTATCTCTTGAACTATCTGACGAGTGGCGTGTAACTATCGATCGTAGGACTCAAACGCTGCAATGGGCTTCATTGCAGCGAAAAGGCGCTGGCGGGTCAAGATCTTCGTCTCCAAATCTGTTTTATCCGGTGTTCATCCGAAACACTGCTAACGGTCCAGTCTTTGATTCTGTCGGCGAGTCGTTTTTTGGTTCGGACTGGGACCAAGTCACTGCCCCAAGCGGCTGTGTTGCGGTCTGGCCGATACGAAGAAACGGTTCGGAAGGCCGCTGGTCGACATCGCCAAGTACACTACGTCGATATATCTCGCTTGGTTACGCGCAGCTGGGCCGCTGGAACGAAGGTGGTACAACTATCAACTATCTAACAAGCGGGGAGCAGCGAAAGATCGAAACGGGGGTTTTCTCGATCATCGCTCGCCGTGCGGACAACTCTGTTCTCATTGACGCCACTAATTACAAACCGTCTTTTGTGCCTGGAACTCAATGGCGAATCAAAGCGCACAACTCAGGTGATCATGGTGCTTCATTGGTGGCTCAGTTGCTTCCGAATCGTCGCTTCCCATATCCCAAGGCTTTGTACGCCGTCGAAGATGCTCTGCGCTTCTTCGTCGCCAACAAGCCCGAAGCTGTCATCCTCGATTTCTTCTCCGGCTCCGGTACGACCGCCCATGCCGTGATGCGGCTCAACAAGCAGGACGGCGGCAGGCGGCAGTGTATCAGTGTCACTAACAATGAAGTTGGCGCAGACGAGCAGAAAGCGTTGCGCGAAAGAGGTCTGCGCCCCGGCGATACTGAATGGGAATGTTTGGGCATCTGCGACTACATCACCAAGCCGCGTGTGCAGGCCGCGATTACCGGCAAGACGCCGGACGGCGAACCGATCAAGGGCGACTACAAGTTCACGGATGAGTTCCCGATGTCGGACGGTTTTGAGGAGAACGCCGAGTTCTTCACCCTGACCTACGAAACGCCAGTCGCTGTCAGCTATCAGACCGCGTTCGCGCGGATCGCACCGCTGCTATGGCTGCGCGCGGGGAGCGTGGGTCGCCGCATCGACAAACTGCCCGCCGCGGGCTGGGATGTGGCAGATGCCTACGGGCTACTCGTGGAACTGGACAAGGCGACTGACTTCCTCAAAGCCGCGCGCGAGGCGAAGGCGCTGCGGATCGCTTACATCGTCACTGACGACGAGCGGCGCTTTCAGGCACTGGCGCGACGCCTACCCGAAGGCGTCGAGGCGATCCGTCTGTATGAGTCCTACCTCACCAACTTCGCCTTCGCCAACGGAGACAACGCATGAAGTTCACGCTCCACGATTACCAGGGCAAAGCCGTCCGCGACGTGCTGAACAATCTGAGGAAAGCGCGCAAACGCTGGCGCGAGGACGGCGACCGCCATGCATTCTCTCTGACCGCCGTGACCGGCGCGGGCAAGACGGTGATGGCGGCGGCTGTGTTCGAGGCGCTGTTTCACGGCGACGACATTCTCGAGTTCGACGCCGACCCTGGCGCGGTGGTGATCTGGTTCAGCGACGACCCGTCGCTGAACGAGCAGACGCGCTTTCGCCTGATGGAGTCATCCGACCGGCTCCAGCACACCGACCTGGTGGTGGTCGAAAACACCTTCAACCGCGCGAAGTTCAACTCCGGAAAAATCTACTTCCTCAACACGCAGAAGCTGGGCAAGAAAAGCCTGCTGGTGCGCGGCTTCGAGGGCGACGAGGATGACAGCGTGTTCCCCGAAATTCGGCCGGACATGCGGAGCCACACGATCTGGGACACGATCCGCAACACGGTTGAAGACCCGGCGCTGACGCTCTACCTAGTGCTGGACGAGGCGCACCGTGGCATGGGGAGTGAGAACCGCGAGAAGTCCACCATAGTCAGCCGGCTCATCAACGGCGAAAAAGGCGTGCCGGGCATCCCCGTGGTGTGGGGCATTTCGGCGACGGTAGACCGCTTCAACAAGGCCATGGACGGGGCGCACAACCGCGACACTCTGCGGCCCGTGACCGTGGACACCGCGCTCGTGCAGGAGTCTGGCTTGTTGAAGGACACCATCGTGCTGGACATTCCCGACGAAGCGGGCAACTTCGACACCGTGCTGGTGCGCCGCGCCACGGACAAGCTGCGCGAGTGCACGAAGGAGTGGGCCGATTACGCCCGGCAGCAGCGAACCGGCGAAACCGTGCTGCCGCTGATGGTGTTGCAGGTGCCGAACACGCCCAGTCACAACGACATCGGCCGCACGCTGGACACGATCTTTCAGCAGTGGCCGGAGTTGCAGGAGACAACGGTGGCGCACGTGTTCGGCGAACACACGACGCAGACGTTCGGCAAATACTCGGTGCCATACATCCAGCCGCAGCGCGTGCAGGACGACACATGGGTGCGTGTCCTGATCGCCAAGGATGCAATCA
>DASWNS010000613.1:0-5324 GCA_036399115.1 Pyrinomonadaceae bacterium
GGCGCGCTCACGCATTCGGCGCGGGCGATGGACATCAGTTTCAAGATTCAACCGGGCTGAGCGCGATTTGCACGCGCGAAGGTTGGAACTGCGCCGTTGCGTGAGCGTGTAAACAGAGAGTTCGAGCGCGCCCGTTGCCGCCAGAGTTTTTATGACCAGCAAAAGTCTCGTCACAGTCGTGCTGCTCGTATCGGTCGTCGCTTTGACGGCGAAAAGCGGCGTGGCGCAAGCGGCGTTGGATGGCGGCGGTAAGCCTGCGCGGCGCACGTTCACGATAAACTACGGCTTCACGGAGGAAGAAGAAGCGGCGGTAACATCGAAGGCGCGAGAGTGCATCTGGGAAAACTGGCGGCGGGAGCGTCCGGCTCATTGCGCCGTCAGGTGGACGAACATTGAAGCCGAGCCGACGACGCACAACTTCTATATCGACCGTGGCGGAGACGGGCGTTTGCAGGTGTTCCTTGAAATTGAGTACCGTTGTTGCTGGCACTACGCGCTGGAAGGGAAAGAGCCGGAGACGAAAAGCATGGGCACGGCGACTTACCAAATCGTGGAGCGGGTTGATATAAAGAGCAACCGGGTGGTGCCGGAGAAAGAAGACCGCGCGCCGCACACGTACGTGCTCAGGTTCAAAACAGGCGCGCCGGTCAAGGACGAGGCGGCAACCATTCGTTCTTTGTAGCGTCGGTAGATAAATCTTTCGAGACGATGGGGGCGAGCGCGCAGTTCGACAAACGTTAAGCGTGTCCCGCGTTATCCGTCTAAAGTTGTAAGGAGTTTGATGATGCGAAGTCGTTCAGGTTTCAAGTCGGTGGCGGCGTTGGCCTTGCTGTCGGTGCTGGCGTGGGGAGCGTTTGAAGTGCAGTCGCAACAACAGCGCAGGCGTCCGTCGCGGAGGGCGACGAATCCGGTGCGCACTTCGAGCGCGCCCGCGCCTCAGGCAACGCCGGACTACGAGCCGCGCGTGATCAGCACCGCCGAGGAACAGGCGGCGCAGGAGGGACAGACGACGAACCGCGCGCGCCGCAATCGTCCCGCGCCTGCGGCCACGCCCGACGAGACGCTCAAGACGATGCAGACCTTGCTCGACGAGTTCGGCAGACTCAACAAGAAGGTTGATGATCTCGAAAAGGAGCGGCGCGTCGATCTGATTCAAGAGCGTCTGACGCGCGCCGAGCAGCGCGCCGAGGGATTGCAGACGCAGTTGCGCGACGTGTTGGAGAAGGAGTCGAACTTGCAGGCGCAACTGGATCGGGTTGAGGAACAGTCGCGCCCCGACAGCATCGAACGGCAGGCCGCCTTGACGGGCACGTTCCGCCCGGACGAGCTACGCGACACGCTCCGCCGCCAGTACGACGCGGAGAAGCGGCGACTCCGCACGCAGCTCGACGTGCTACAGGGAAGCCGCACGCGCCTCGAATCCGCGCTCGGCAACGCCGACCAGCTTGTCCAGCGTCTCCGCTCGCAGTTGGACGATGCGACGCAGCGCGAACTCGAAGCCGACGACAGCAGCAGCACTGCCGCCACGCCCGCCACGCCACGCGCCACGCCCGCGCCGACACCTTCAGGCACGCCGCCGCCACAGTGAAGGGATGAAGGATGAGGGATGAGGGATGAATAAGAAAAGCCTTCAACTGCGTGAGTGCTTTCTCTTATTCATCCCTCATCCTTCATCCCTAATTTTTTATGAGTACGATCTCACAGGCTGAACTTTATCGTCTGATCGCGGAGTCGAACGCGAGGGGCGAGCGCGTGGTGGTGGCGACGGTCGCGCACACGCGCGGTTCGACGCCGCAGCGGCGCGGGGCGAAGATGCTCTTCTTCGAGAACGGAGCGGTCGCGGGCACGGTCGGCGGCGGCTGCATCGAGGCGGAGGTGTGGGCGGAAGCGCGCGAGGCGATGCGCACGGGCGCGTGCGGCCTGCACAAGTTCAGCCTCACGGCTGACGAGGCCAGCGAAGAGGGCATGGTCTGCGGCGGCACGATGGAGATTTTCATAGACGTGTGGGACGCCGCGAAAAAATCGGGCGACGAACTGCAAGCCGCAACCGCCGACGCCGTTCTGACAGCATGAAAGGTGACAAAGTTGCGTTGACGTTGTACGAGACGACGTGCATCGGCTTCTTGAGCGGGTTCGCGGGCGGGGTGTTGCTATATTTTGCCATCACGCTGAACGCAGCGGCAGCCGCGCGTGAAATGGACGCGATGGGAAGCGCGTCTCACATGTGCGCCGCAGGCTCTGCGGCCATGTGGCTCGCAATTCTGAGTGTCCCGGCGGGCGCGATCTTCGGCTTCTGCCTCGGCGGGTTTTTCCTCTGGCGCAAAGCCGCCGCCGGGCGTCGCCCGCTTCCTTGAGCGTCCGGCTGTCGCGCCGCGTGCGACAGGCATCAGTCTCGCCTCTACAGTTACATTTTCGCCCGCCTTCCGTATAATGACCCCGCGCAGAGGAGAGAGACACTATGCCCACATCTTTCATGGAAGACTACAAGGCGAAGCACCAGCACCCGCTCAATCGCCTGTCGCATAACATCGGCATCCCGTTAATCGTCGTAAGTTTGCCGCTCTTCTTTTTCCACTGGCGTTGGGCGATTGCGCTCTTCGTCGCCGGGTGGATTTTTCAATTCATCGGCCACGCCATAGAGGGCAACCAACCGGCCTTCTTTCGCAATCCGGTCTATCTGCTCATCGGGCCTCTCTGGCTCGCGCGCCGCGCGCTCTCCGCCGTGGGGCTGGCGAAACCTACCGCAAACTCACACGCCAGACGCGTGCGCTGAAAATGCACGAAGCGGGCGACCACTCGAACGCCTCTGCGCGACGAATCGCCGAAGCGATTGCGCGCATACTGGAAGACGGTGAGGTCGCCGTTCTCGCTACGCTCGTCGAAGCTCCCGCTTCTCCGTCGTCGCAGCACACGACGACGACGGGCGCAAAACTTCTCTTCAACAGTTCGGGCGAACAGATCGCGGGCGGCACACGCCTGCCCGCGCTTGAAGAGGAACTCGCGCGCCGCGCCGTCGCCTTTCTCGACACGCGCGCCGAGGCGCAGACATTCAAAGTTGAAGAGTTTGCGCCGCAACTCGCGGAATGGCGCGGGGCACGCGTCCTGTTCGAACGCATCGAGAATGAACCGCGCATCGTCGTCTGCGGCGCAGGGCACGTCGGCGCGTCGCTCGCACGCCTCGCGCATGCCACCGGTTATCGCGTGACGCTCATAGACGACCGCGCAGACTTCGTGACGCGCGCACGCTTTCCCGCGACCGAGATCGAACTCGTCGCAGCCGTCGAAGGTTGGGAGCGCGCGGTGCGAGCCGCAACGGGGAAGGGACGCGGCGTGTTCGTCGCCGTCGTCACGCGCGGGCATAACGAAGACGAAGAATGCCTGCGCGCAGTCGTCGCGGCGAGGCCGGATTACGTCGGGATGATCGGAAGCCGCCGCCGCACCAACATCGTGCTCGAACGCCTGCGCGAGACAGGGGTGGAAGCAGAGATTTTAAGAGAAGTGCGCGCGCCCGTCGGGCTGGACATCGGCGCGGTTTCGCCGGAAGAGGTTGCGCTCGCCGTGCTCGCGGAGATCGTGGCGAAGCGTCGCGGCGGCACGGGCAGGCCGCTTTCGGAGTGGCGGCGCGAATAGTTGAAGGCGCGGCGAGTTGATCAGATTTGCGACCTCACATCGGCGATCTGTGCGGCCTTCGCGGGGTGTTCTTCCTCGTGCTCTGCGTCGGGTTCGGGGTCGGCTGCGCTCGACATTAAGCGCGCTTCGAGTCTCTTTCGTTTCTTTCCCATCAACATGGCGTGGACGGTCATCACGGGTCCGATGAGCATGTAGCAGAAGCCCGATAGCGCGACGTACCCGCGCGTGCCGATGCTGGCGAGGCCAATCGAGAGCAGCCCGACCGCGATGTGCAGGAGGTTCTCTTCCAACTCCGTGCGCGTGTCCAACACTTCGAGCGGGTTTAGCTCCAACTCGGCGCGCTTGGTGTAAGCGCGCCAGTAGAGCAGCGTGAAGACCGCGAAGACGGCCACGTAGCCGACGCTGAAGACGAGCATCATCTGCCCCATCTGACTCCCGGCCACGGGCGCGACCATCTCGCCCGTCGGCAGGCGCACGCGCGTGTCAACTCCCAATACCAGATTCACGAGCAGCGTCCAGACGAACTTCAACGGGTAGACGTAGAACAGCACGACGAAGAGCAGCACGGCGTTTAAGACGAAGGTGAGCGCGTCGTTCAAACCGTAACGGCGGAAGAATTTGTATTGCTGGTACCAGACCAGGATCAGCATCGCGAAGCAGATGGCGAAGGCGATGAACCCGCGCATCATCTCCATCAACGCGTCGAACGTGCGCGGCACTTCGAGCGAGACGACGAGCAGCGTGATGGCAAACCCGAAGACCGCATCGCTCAAAGCCTCGACGCGCGACACCTCGCGCCCGCGCATGCGAAACTTGCGGCTCACGCCGAACTCCTGCTCGATCAGCTTTTCACGAATCATCCGTGTGCCCTCGTCGGCGTCGAAGCTATTTCTTCTTCGCGTCGAGATACTTTTGCGGGAGCGGGTTGGCGGCGTCCTCGGCCTGCCAGAAGATCGTCACGACCCACCAGCGTTTGCCGTCGTTCATCAGTTGAATGCTGTTGATGCCGCGCACGAAAGGCTTCGCGTCAGCCGTGTCGTGGCGTCCCTCGTAGACGCTGAAGGCGTGTGCGATGTTGGCGAACTGCTCGACGTGGTTGGCGATGCCGTGCTCGAAGAATCCCTGCTCCTCCATGAACTTGCCGGACGACGCGATGAACTCTTCGGGCGTCAGGACGCGTGAGACGAAATCTCCCGCCGGACGTTTGAAGGTCGGGATCAGGCGCGCGCCCGGAATGAAGAGCGAGCGGAAGCGATCCCAGTTGCGCGCCTTGCCCTTCGCGCCGGAGATGGAATCGTAGACGGCGGCGAGGATGGCATCGAGCGTGGCTACATCAGACGGATTGGCCGCAGGCGTCGGCGCGGGCTTATTCGTGTTGTTCATGTTGGCGGCGGGTTGCTGTTGCGGCGTGGCGGTAGGTTGCGCCGCCGGAGTCGCCTGCGCGCGAACCGGTTTCGACGCCGCCAGAACGTGGCAGGCGAACAGGAGCAGGCAACCGCTCACGACGAACGAACTCAGGCACGCTGTAAAACTTTTCATGGAAATTCTCCTGAAGATTGTAGATGAAAGCTCCGAACAAAGGGGCGACGGCTCGCACGTGCAAGCGATTAGACCACGACTTGAGCGTCAGCCGCAAAAACTTCTCATGCGACAAACTTCTTATTCGTCCGGCGAGGCGAAATAGTTGCGTGAGT
>DASWNS010000614.1:0-2366 GCA_036399115.1 Pyrinomonadaceae bacterium
ATCCATCAACTGCTCGTAGGAGCCACCCGGCAAATCCGTCCGCCCGATAGAGCCTGCAAACAGGCAGTCGCCCACAAAAACTTTGCGCTCGCGCGCCTCGAACAAGACGACGTGGCCGGGCGTGTGCCCAGGACAATGCAACGCCTGAAACGTGAGCGTGCCGACCTCGTAACTTTCCCCATCCGTCCAGTAACGATCCACTGCGGGCGGCGCGTCGTAAGCAAAACCCATCAACTTCCACTGTGCGCGCGGGATGCCGATCCACGCGGGCTGTTCCGGTAACTGCCTGTAGAGCGGCTCGTCCGCCGCGTGCAGAATAATCTCCGCGCCGGGGCATAAACTCTTCAACGCCGCCACGCCGCCCACGTGATCGAGGTGCGCGTGCGTCAAGGCGATGGCCTGCAAAGTGAGGCCGTGCCGTTCGAGCGTCTCTAAGATCAACTCCGCGTCGTCGCCCGGATCGATGCAGATGGCACGCCGCGTCGCCTCGCAACCGAGTACCCGCGCCTGCTGTTGAAACGCGGTGACGGTGAGTGTTTCGATGATCATCCCGGTAGCCTTCGGGACATAACTTGACGGTGAAATTGCATCTAAAGAAAGTATAAACTGACCCTCAAGAATCTACTAACAGGCCAATTTTTAAGCAGAGGATTTAAGTCTCATGCCATTGGGTAAGAAATCAACTTCGCTCGCCGGAGTGTTGGACGAATTGACGTTGGAGGCCGCGCCGGAGTTGACCGAGCATCTCGCCGGGAACGATCTGCGCTGCTACGCCTGCGGCCATCGCTGCCTGATCAGGGAGGGCAAGCGCGGCATCTGCAAAGTGCGCTTCAACGAGGGGGGACGCCTGCTCGCGCCCGCCAACTACGTCGCCGCGCTCGCCTGCGACCCCACGGAGAAGAAGCCCTTCTTCCACGCGCTGCCCGGCTCCGACACGCTCACCTTCGGCATGCTCGGCTGCGACCTGCACTGCGGCTACTGCCAGAACTGGCTGACGAGTCAAGCCCTGCGCGACGACGCGGCGGGAACCGCGCCGCAAGTCGTCTCGTCGGATCGTCTCGTGGCGTTGGCGAAGGCTTACGGGGCATCGCTCGTCGGGTCGAGTTATAACGAGCCTTTGATCACGGCGGAGTGGGCGTTGGAAGTTTTCCGTAAGGCGAAGCCGGAAGGGTTCAAGACGGCCTTCATCTCGAACGGCAACGCGACGCCGCAGGTCTTGGATTACCTGCGCCCGTGGACCGACTGCTACAAGATCGATTTGAAGTCTATGAACGACCGCAACTACAGGCAACTCGGCGGCGTGGTAGACAACATTTTGGAGACGGTGCGAATGGTGCACGAGCGCGGCTTCTGGTCGGAGATCGTGACGCTCATCGTTCCCGGCTTCAACGATTCGGCAGACGAGATCAAGCGCGCAGCCGATTTCATCGCGAGCGTGTCGCCCGACATCCCCTGGCACGTCACGGCGTTTCATCAGGATTACCGCATGAACGAGAACGCGAACACGACCGCCGAGCAACTCATACGCGCCTGCGAGACGGGACGCGAGGCGGGCTTGCGTTTCGTCTATGCCGGAAACCTGCCGGGACGCGTCGGGCGTTACGAGAACACCTATTGCCCCGCGTGCGACGAACTTTTGATCGAACGCTACGGCTACATCATCAAGCAGATGAAAGTGTCGCGCGACGGGAAGTGCCCCGCGTGCGCGGCGACGATTCCGGGCGTCTGGGCTTAGGGAAGAAGTGATGAGTGATGAGTGATGAGTGATGAGTGAAAGACAAGTCTTTGGTTCTCACTCATCACTCATCACTTGCCTTTCTCGTCACTGCTTTTAAAAATTTGAGGAGCGGCGTTCGAGGTCTTCGGGCGTGCCGTAGGCGGGCGCGTACTCTTCGTCGTTTTCGGCGGCGTGGAGTGCGCGTTTGAGTTCGACGAACCGGCGCGAGAGGGCTTCAAACTCTTCCTTGTCGAAGTGCTCGTAGTCGCCCGCGAGGTCGAGCACGCGGTCAATGCGGCGGTTCGCCTTGTCGAGCACTTCCACCTTGATGCGTCCTTCCGCGACCGAACGGCAGATGAGATCGCGCGCGGCCTTGAAGTTCGCTTCCTGTTCGCAGATGAGGATCATGTCGGAACCCGCTTCGATGGCGCGCAGGGAGGCTTCGGCCACCGAGAGCGTCTGCACGACCGCGCCCATCTCCATGTCGTCGGTGATAACGAGGCCGTCGTATTTGAAGGCCGTGCGCAGCATCCGCATGACGACGTTGCTGCTGATCGTCGCCGGGATTTGACTGAAATCTTCGAGCGACGGCAGTTCGGCGGTGCGTCGAAACCACGCCTGCAAAAACTCTGACACCTCAGGAAAGGCC